>DAOWBD010000005.1 GCA_030634235.1 Candidatus Omnitrophota bacterium
CTCAATAAGTTCAACAGATCTGGCTCCCGCACGTTCACCCGAATCGCGAACCGCACGTCTCTCCACCGCCGTAATCCCGGAAGGAACGGCAATCACCATCGCCGGGCTTAATAGTTTTTTGCGCCCATGAACCTTACGGATAAAATATTTCAACATCGCTTCGGTGATCTCAAAATCCGAAATAACCCCATCTTTCATCGGTCGGATCGCGATAATATTGCCGGGCGTGCGACCCAACATCTTTTTCGCCTCTTCACCGACAGCAACTACCCGATTAGTATCTTTTTCAATAGCGACAACAGAAGGTTCGCAAAGGACAACCCCTTCTCCTTTGACAAAAACCAGCGTTGTGGCTGTCCCCAAGTCAATGCCGATATCATTGGAGAACAATCCGAGAACATAATTAAAGAATTTTCGTAAGATTTTAAAGATTTTTTGTAACATAAGTATTCCCTTTGGGTTAAATCCGTAAGAAAATTGGCGGAAGTAATTGAATAAATTCTCGGATAATAATATATGAAAAGGAAATGCCTGTCAAACGATTTCTAATTCCCCACTGACAGGCATTTGTTTTATATAAGTGAGATAAATATTATAAATAAAAAGGCAGGGTCTTTTATCTCTTGCGGACCACAGCACGAATCATCTTGAAATGCCGGACAAAATCCGGATAAGACTTGTTCGTACATTCTATATCGCTGATGCGGACACCAATTTTCAATCCTAGAACAGCAAATGCCATCGCTAGCCGGTGATCCTTATGAGGGTCCAATAAGCAGTCATTCTTATATTCGTCTCGGGGCTCGATGATAAGCTCATCCTTTTTTTCAGTGATCTTTGCCCCCACTTTTAGAAGCTCTGTTCTCAGGTCCGTAATGCGGTCAGATTCCTTGACCCGTGCATGGCCGATGTTATACAACCGTGTCCGTCCGCGCGCAAAAAGCGCAAGAACCGTCATGATCGGGACTAGATCGGGACAATCCTTCAGAGAAAAATCACCGCCGGCTAATTCAAACGGCCCTTTGACCTGTATCGATTTAGATGTCTTGTAAAGATTAGCACCCATCCGGTCGAGAAAGGAAAAAATATGGCCATCCGCCTGAACCAGATCATCTCTGAGATTGCCGTTAAGCGTCACCTCAGAATTATTGAGCACTGCCGCGGCCATGAGAAAAGCGGCTAAGCCATAGTCAGAAGGAACCGCGAAATTCTTTAGCCCCTTGAATTCCTGTTTTCCTTTGATCTGATAGTTCCTGATCCCTCTTCTACCAATCTTGACCCCACTCTGCTCAAGAATCTGGCAGGTCATTGTAATATAGTCCGTCGAGACCAAGCGCCTTCCCTCCAATGTTAAGCGGGTATCCTGCTGAAGTTGCGGAGACGCGATCAACAGCGCCGAGACAAACTGGGAACTCAAACTTCCGTCGATCGTAACATTGCCTCCGCGTAACGTGCCGCCTTTAAGATGAATGGGAATGCTTTCGTCTTTCCCCTGCCCTTTGATATTGACTCCCATCGCGCGCAGAGTTTTCGTCAAAAACAGGTTTGGTCGCCCGCGCAAAGTTCCTTCGCCGATAACAAGAGAATTCTTTCCGCACAAAGCAAGAAGCGGCAAGAGAAACCGCAAGACCGTTCCGGATTCCTTAACACTTATCCTTGAAAGCTGGGGTCTTTGTTTATTGGCAACGATCGTCCAATATGACATCAAACCCTTTCTCACTTCCTTCACTTGGGCCCCTAAAGATTTTATGACGCGCACCGCAGCCTTGGCATCATCGCAATTGGAAGGATCAATAATCGTGGAGGTTCCGCCGCACGCGGCGATCATGAAAGCGCGGATCGAATAGGACTTCGACGCCGGAAGACGGATTTTCCCTTTTAAAAAGAATGCGGATTTAACGGTAAGGATCATTATTTCGTTTTGACTTGGTCGTCTTTTTTAACCCCTTTGATCGAAAACGGCGGAATCAGATCGGCCGCGGCCATCTCGGGCTGAAGCCGCGTTATTCTAAGATCACCGACATAGTCTTTATCACGGTAGACGGATAAAATATCGCCGATCTCAATACCATCCATTTCTCCTAGGCTGACAATAACAAACTCTGTTTCGATATCAACGCTCAATACGCGCCCTTCCGAATCCCGGTCGAAAACAATCACAGGCTTCTCAATGACCGGCTTCTTCTGAACATCAGGGATCCGCTTGCTATTCATAGCCTCCCCGGGAATAACAACGATTTCTTCTAACTCGACGCCAAAGCTCGTGCCCCGCCCGTCCGTGCCCTCATCAAACCCGTAATCCTCTTCTTCAGGAACCTCTATGTAAACGATCTCATCTTTGATGGCCCGCTGTTGCGTCGCCGCCTTTTTTTCTAATTCCAACATCTCATCTTGCTTCTGCTTATAAAGCTTGCTTAATTTTTGAGAGCGCTTCCTTTCCGCTTTCAATTCCACCTCTACTGCCTCGATCTTCTGCTCTGAAATCTCTATATTCGCCGTCAGCTTTTCCTGCATTTTTTCTTTCGCCTCCAGCTCTTTGGCAATCTCCTCTTTATCCAAAAGGATCTCCTCAATTTGCTCCTGCAGGGCAACCGTCTCGATCTTCATCTCTTCGCGCAATCCTTTTTCAAGCTCCAGTTCATCGGACATGTCATTGACCCGATCGTCGGCCTCTTTATTTTTCTCCTGAAGGAGAAAATTCTGCTTTTTGATCTCCTTGAGATTTTCTTCCAGTTCGGTTTTTTCGGACTGAAACTCTTCCAACGTTGTTTCGGCTAATTTGCGCCGCTCGGTCTCTTGCTGGAAGAAGAACAGTGAAATCGCCGTTAAAGAAATGAGAAGAATGGCGATAATAACTAAGAATATCGTTAAGACTTTTCCTGAAGAGTTCATGGTCACTTCCTAGAATAGTAACATTAGAAGGCTATAGACGTTATCCTTATTATAATTAAAAATGTGGACAAGTAAAGTTTCTTGTATGATTTCTTACCGGGTTTTCAAGATCGCGGGACATAATCCGCAAAAAAACTATAGCCCAACCTTTGAAAAGAATTCCCGCGGCGGCCGCGAGGAAAACTCCAGATATTTTTTCGTTTGCGGATGGCAAAAACCGATCGCCTGCGCGTGCAGGGCGAGCCTCGGAAAACTGTTTGCCTTCCCGTATTTATCATCGCCTAGTATCGAATGCTTCAGATACGCCATGTGGACCCGAAGCTGATGGGTCCGTCCGGTTTTGGGAAATAGCGCAACAAGTGTCACCCCCTTCTCCCTCTTGATCACGCGGTAAAAAGTCGTCGATTCTTTGGCGCTGTCGTCGAATTGCACCGATTTCTTTTCTCGATGCCGCGGATGCCGCCCGATCGGGACATCGATAACGCCTTCATCAAACTCGATCTCCCCTTCAACCAGGGCAATATACTTTTTCTTGATCTCGCGACGTGCAAATTGCTTGGCTAATTTTGTATGCGTGATATTATCTTTGGCGACCAACAGCAGCCCTGACGTTTCTTTGTCTAAACGGTGAACGATGCCGGGACGCATTTCCTCATTGACCTGTGATAACTTCACCGAGTGATGCAGCAAGGCATTGACCAGCGTGCCGGTATAACATCCTTGCGCCGGGTGCACCACCATGCCCCGGGGCTTATTGACAACGATCAAATAATCATCTTCATAAAAAATATCTAAAGGAATATTCTCAGGCTGGATATATTGCGGCGTCAAAAAATCCTTTGGGATCTCGACGTGAATATCATCGCTCGTAACAACTCTGTGATGAGATTTGACCGTTGTTTCATTGACGCGGACATGACCGAAGTCGATCAGTTTTTGAACAAAAGTCCGGGAAGGAATATCGGGAAGAACCTGCGTGAGAAAAACATCGAGCCGCAGATGATCATGCGCTTCATCGACTTTAAGAGTATGCATCGCCACAAGAAAACCCCTCAGAGAGAATCTTCCGGATTAGAATGCTTGATCAGCATGACATAAGCAAAAATAAACGCGAACATTAGAATGCCGGCGCAAACGAACTGAAAGATGCTGAATCCGAAAAAGAAAATCTTATGATCCGCCCGGAAGAACTCCACGCCAAACCTCAAGGCCGACGACAGAATAAGATACGAAGCAAAAACAAGGCCGGGGATCGATGACGACCGCTGGTATCGCTTGAGAATAAGAAAAATAACAAAAAGCCCGCCGGCAAGATAAAGCTGGGTCGGATGCAAATACGCATTGTGGACGGGAAAATAAATGCCCCCCTCAACCGGCTTGCCGTAACAGCAGCCGTTCAAAAAACATCCAATCCTCCCGATCGACTGGCCGAGCGCGAGATAAGGCGCGCACAGGTCAAGCATATCGGGAAGAAATAATTTTCTCTTTTTGATTAACGATGCCCCCGACATCGCCCCGAGGATCAATCCTCCCTGCCAGGCCAGGCCGCCGTTCTGGATCATAATGATCTCATTGGGATTGGCGAGAAAAAAACGGTAATTGAGCAGAATATAAAAAAGACGCGCCCCGAGGATCCCGCCTACGATCGCCCAGAAAACAAGATCAAAAATAATATCAGTCTTTATGCCCTTCCGGCGCGCGTCACGGGCGAGCATCGAAGTGCAAACGACAACAGCAATCGCTAGCATTAATCCGTAAGAATAGATCGTGACAGACGTCAGCAAGGGGATCATCGACAAAACGGAAAGAAAAACTGTCCAGAAAAGAACAGCAATAACAAGGGGTCTCTTGATACGCCCGAGGAGAGCCGCGACAAACAGAACCGCAGCACCCGCCCCGACGATCGTCGCAACGACCACCGCATACGTGGAAATACTCAAAGGCCCTATTTTGCAGATAATCGAAAACATTTAAAAGCAATCATGATTGCGCCGACAGTGATCGCACTATCGGCAATGTTAAAGACTGGCCAAACACGAAAATCGATAAAGTCAATGACGTGACCGTAGACAATGCGGTCGATCAGATTCCCGGTCGCGCCGCCTAATATCAGAGAAAACGAAACGATATAAACCCGGCTCAAGGCTTCATTGTTCTGCCGATAGTAATAAAGATTGAACGCCAAAAGAAAGATCGCGATAACCGGGATCACAATGAACACGATGCCCTGATCCTTGAAGAAACCAAAAGCAATGCCCGTATTGTACACGAGCGTCATATGCAGGACATTCCGGATGATCGGCAGTGATTCGCCAAAACTGAGCAGCTCGGAAAAGAATAATTTCGTGACCCGGTCAACAATAACAACAGAAAATGTTGTGGTCAGTGCAAAAAAAATGTCGAACTGCGACCGTGTCAAATCCTTCATTTTGCCGTTTCAATCTTTTCCTGGCATTTGAGGCAGGTTTCGGTGTATGGAAGCGCTTTGAGACGCGCGCTCGGGATAGACTTTTCGCATTCCACACAGGCACCGAAAGATTTTTCTTCAATACGTTTAAGGGCCTGCTCAATCTTGTTAAGCACTTCCCGTTCGCTTGAGGCAAGGCCTAAATTAAATTCGCGATCATACATGTCCGTGGCAACGTCGGCCATATGCAAAACATGCCCCGAAATATCGCCTGAATCGCCGTTTTGTGATCCGGGATCTTTCGACATGTTCGTGATATCGTGTAGAAAACTTTCTTTAAGTTTCAACAAAAGTTTTTTATAGTAGTCTAATTTTTTCTTGTCTAAATTCTTTGTGGGCATTAAATGGACTCCTTTACGATTGCCGTGCAGCGCACACACAGCGTTTGATGTTCAATATCTCGTCCTAAATCCGTTTTATAGTTCCAGCAGCGGCTGCATTTAGCGCCGTCCGCTTTTTCGATAACAATTTCGGTCTTGGCGAATTCTTCACTTAATCCCTGGTCAACCTTCTCAACCTTAAGGACCTCAGCCTGCGAGACGATAAAAGCTGACGGAAGCCGGTCCGCGTTTTGCTCCAAATATTGCAGATCCCTCGGATTTGCCGTCTTGAAGATAATCTTGGCCTCCAGAGAACTTCTAATCTCTCCTGTCCGGCGCTTCTCTTCGAGGGCCTTTAAAACGTGCGGGCGCAGGGCCACTAAAAGGGCGAATTGATCCCTGATCGCGTCATCCCCCCACTCCTGCGGGCAGTCCAACCATGACAATAAATGGGCGCTTTGAATATCCCGCATGGAAGCGTCTTTCGGCATGACCAGAAAAACCTCTTCGGCCGTAAAGCAAAAAATAGGAGCGATTACCCTCACCAGATGATTAAGAATATAAAAAAGAACTGTTTGTGCTGACCTTCTTTCCTGCGAATTTGATGCAGAAGTATACAGCCGATCTTTAAGGATGTCAAGATAAAAACTGGACAGATCCTCGTTACAGAATGAATATATATTCTTATAGACCTTCGAAAATTCATATTTATCAAAGCTCTCTTTTACTTGCTCGATCATTGACTTTAAGCGGTATAATGCCCAACGGTCAATGTCCAGAAGGTTCTCATAAGACAGCATTTGCGTGTCAGGATCAAAGTCGTTGAGGTTGCCAAGCAGATACCGCACCGTGTTACGAATCTTCCGGTACGCATCGCTCAGGCGGGCCAATGTTTCTTTGGAGATCCGGATATCCTCATTGTAAAGACTTGAGACGACCCATAGCCTCAATATGTCGGCCCCGCTATTTTTAATGATATCGAGCGGCGAGATCACGTTCCCCGTGGACTTTGACATCTTGCGCCCTTCCCCATCGACCACAAACCCGTGGGTAAGAACAGCTTTAAACGGCGGGATTCCTTCGATCGCGATGGCCGGGATCAATGACGACTGGAACCACCCGCGATGCTGATCAGATCCTTCCAAATAAAGATCGATCGGCAGCTCGTTCTGCAGCCTGGTCTTGACAACCGCCTGGTGACTGACGCCGGAGTCGAACCAAACATCCAAAATATCTTTCGTCCCCTCAAATTCCGCTTTTCCGCAATCGGGACATGTAAACCCATCCGGGACAAAGTCCTTGACCTCCCTTTTAAACCACGCGTCGGTCCCCTCGGTTTTGACGATCCCGGCGAAATGGTCGATCACCTCTGAAAAGAGTTTATGCGCGCCACCGCAGCCTTTGCACTTAAGCGCGGGGATCGGAACCCCCCAATGCCGTTGACGGGAGAGGCACCAGTCGGGACGGGTTGCCACCATTCCAGCAATGCGCTCCTCGCCCGACGGCGGGATCCACTGGACATCACTTTTGATCGCATCCTTGAGTTTGCCCCGCAGGCCCTCGTGATCGACCCTCAAAAACCATTGTTCGGTCGCCCGGAAGATGATCGGCGCCTTGCACCGCCAGCAATGCGGGTACGAGTGGCTGACATCTTCCGATGCAAATAAAACGCCCTCGCTGCGCAGGTCTTCAACAATCTTGTCATTCGCCTTAAACACGTGCTCACCCACATATCGACTTGCGGCTTGCGTGTAAATTCCTCGTCCATCCACTGGCATAATTACGTCCAAATTATGACGTAGGCCCGTTTCAAAGTCTTCCTGTCCGTGGCCCGGCGCGGTATGCACCAACCCGGTTCCATCTTCTTTGGTTACGTAATCAGCAATGACAACCCGGCACTGCCTCTTCAAATCAAAAGGATGTTGATAAACTAAAGTTGTTAGCTGTGCTCCGGAAAATTCCTCCAGAACTTTAAATTCCGTAATTCCAGCTTTGTTTAAAACATGTTCACGTAGCGAGCTCTCAATAATCAGCGCCTCGTCCCCAAGATCGATTAACGAATATTGAAACGCGCCGTGCACCGCCACCGCAACATTAGCCATCAGCGTCCAAGGTGTTGTCGTCCAAATTAACAAGGAAACTTTTTTATCACCAAGTTTTCCCTCATTGAACATATCTTTATTACCAACTTCGAGCTTCACGTAAACCGATGGCGACGTATGTTCTTCGTGCTCGACTTCCGCCTCGGCCAGCGCCGTCTCGCAACGAAAGCACCAGTTGACCGGCTTAAGCCCGCGGTAGATATATCCTTTTTTGTTCAGCTCGCCCAGAGACTTGAGGATCCAATATTCATATTCAGGGTCCAGCGTCAAATATGGTTTTTCCCATTCGCCGAAGATACCCAAACGTTTAAACTGCTCCCGCTGAATATCAACATACTTCATCGCATAGTCATGCGCCTTCTTGCGAAAATCGACGCAGTCCACGTCGGACTTGCTCAGCTTAAGTTCTTTAAGAAGTTTGTGCTCAATCGGAAGCCCGTGACAATCCCAACCGGGAATGTAAAGGCTGTCATACCCTTGCATCGTCCTGAATTTGACAATAATGTCCTTGAGGATCTTGTTCAAGGCATGACCGATATGAATATCACCGTTGGCGTAAGGCGGTCCGTCGTGAAGAATGAACGGAGGTTTCCCGTTGGATTGTTCGCGGATCTTTTCGTACAGGCCCTCCTTTTCCCATTTCTCGAGAAAAGCGGGTTCCTTCTGAGTCAGCCCGGCGCGCATCCCGAAATCGGTCTTGGGCAGGTTCAATGTTTTTTGATAATCAACTGTCTGGCTCATGTGATTTAACCGTTAAGATATTTTCCGATGATCGGCTCGAGTTTTTTCTTCGTATCCTCGGGGATCATGCTCCTGTCGGTGATCAACGCGTATTTTAAGGCCTCACTCGCGCTGAACTCTTTTAACGCTCCGATGCGCGGGATCGCGTTCTTTAATATTTCTTTTGCCTTCCCGGCATTTTTCTGGAGATTATCGATGATCATCTCGACGGTGACGGTATCGTGCGCCTCGTGCCAGCAGTCGTAGTCGGTCACGGCGGCAAGCGTCGCGTAAGAAATTTCCGCTTCGCGCGCGAGCTTCGCTTCAGTCAAATTGGTCATGCCGATGATATCCATGCCCCAGCTGCGGTACAGGTTCGACTCAGCCTTCGTCGAGAATTGCGGCCCCTCAATCACGATGTATGTTCCCTTCGGGTGAACGGTCGCGCCAACTTCCTTCGCGCTTGCGATCAGAACCACCCTGAGCTCCTCGGCAAACGGATCGGCAAACGCAACGTGCGCGACGATCCCGTCGGTGAAGAAACTCGACTCCCGTGTTTTATTGGTCCGGTCGACGAACTGGTCAGGAACGACAAAGTCCAGCGGCTTCATCTCTTCTCTCAAACTGCCGCAGGCCGAAACGGAAATGATCGCCTCAACGCCGAGCTTTTTCATCCCGTAGATATTAGCGCGGTAGTTGAGCTCGCTCGGAGAGACGCGGTGCCCGCGCCCGTGGCGCGCGAGGAACACAACCTCTGTTCCTTCTAAAGTTCCCGTCATAAAACTGTCCGACGGTGAGCCAAAAGGTGTTTCATGCATATTGACCTCTTCGACATTGGCCATACCGTCGATCTCATAAAGCCCGCTGCCGCCGATGATGCCTATCTTTGCCATATCTTCAACTCCTTTATTTTGACAATTCTTTCGCCCGTTTTTTCGCCGCGTCTAATGCTGTCTTAAAAATTTTCTCGAAATTATTTTCCTTGAACACATCCATCGCCGCCTGCGTCGTCCCGCCTTTCGACGTCACACGCGCGCGTAAGACTGCCGCGTCCTCGTTCTGTCCGTCAAGAAGATCGAGGCTGCCCTTGATCGTCTGCCGGACCAGCGCCTTAGCCATAACCTCATCGAAACCGAGCGACCGGACCGCCTTCGTCAGCGCCTCGATAAAAAGGAATACGTACGCCGGCCCGCTGCCGGACGCCGCCGTGATCGCGTTGATATATTTCTCGTCGACAACAACCGTCACGCCAACGCAACTGAAGATCAACTGCGCTAAGACAAGGTCCTTGCCCGTCGCATCTTTACCGGAACATATTGCCGTGATCCCCTCGCCGACCTGGGCGGGTAAATTCGGCATCGTGCGCACCACGCGCGTCCCGGCCCCAAGCCTCTTTTCGATATAACGGCACGTGATCCCCGCCGCGATCGAAACGACCAGTTGGCCCTGCGTTAAATGCGGCTGCAATTCTTTCAGGACAGCATCAAAGCCCTGCGGCTTTACCGCAAGAATGATCACTTCAGATCTTTGCGCAACTGTTTTCAGGTCGCCGGCCGCAACTTTGAATTTCTTCTTCAGCGATTGGACGCGCTTGCAGTCCTGCTCGCACACAGAAACATTGTACTGTTTGCAGATGCCCGCAATAATGGCCCCGCCCATATTCCCGCCGCCGATAATCCCGATCTTTAATTTCATCAAAATGCCTCCTCAAAAATCCCAAATCCCAAGTGCCAAATCACAAACAAATTCCAATACCAAAATTCAAATGACCAAAACTTAAGTTTGTTTATTTGGTTATTGAAATTTGAATATTGTCTGGAATTTGGAATTTGTTATTTGGGATTTGGGATTTCCACATTATTTTAACTTTGAAATATAGCCCGTCCGATCCTGACCATATTCGCCCCTTCCTCGAGGGCAATCTCATAATCTTGCGTCATTCCCATTGATAAATGTGTCATCGCCACGCGGTCATCGCCGGAAAACTTATTGACGATCTCCTCGCTCAGGAGCCGCAGGTCGCGGAAACACTTGCGGACGACTTCTTTATCGTCGGTTAACGGCGCGACCGTCATCAGCCCTTGAAGACAAACATGTTTGAAAGCAATGACCTGTTTAATGATCGTAAAGACCTCCGAGGGATCGATCCCGAACTTCTGCTCTTCCCCGGCAGTATTGACTTGAATAAGAATATCAATACTTCTATTAAGCTTCGCCGCCTGCTCTTCGATCGCGGCAGCGAGCTTCAGGCTGTCGACCGACTGAATACAATCGAATACTTCTAAAGCAGCCTTAACTTTATTCGTTTGAAGATGACCGATCATGTGCCTGGTCACCTGAATATCAGAGTCTTTGAAATCAGAGAATTTTCTGCGGGCTTCCTGAACCTTACTTTCCCCGACATGCTTAAGGCCCGCGTCAATGGCCTTCTTAATTTGAGAAGTATCGGCAAATTTCGTCACACCAATAACGGTGATCTCGCCCGGGTCCCTTCCTGTTCTGCAACAAACAGTATCGATTTGACCCAAAATCCGCGTAATATTGTCCTGAATCATTGAAATAAAGTAGCATAAAGCAATTTAATAGTCAATGGCCATAAAACCCCCTCATACCCCCCCCCCTCGATTCCCCGATGAACTTTTTGACATCCCCGAATTCCATCTCTAAAATTTATGATCCTAACAAACTTAAGAAAGGAGTTGCTTGAATAATATACCTATCTTCAGGATAAGCCTCTCCATTCGGCCAACACCTGTTGAACTTCATCTTCAACTTTATCCCGTGCGCCCCGACGCTCATGACCTTTTGACAACAAAGAGTCGTAAGACGTATGCCCATGTCGAATATGCGCGATGACGGCCAGCTGGACCGCCTCCTCATCAAGATTCTTGGCCCGCGCGCAACGGCCAACCCGGCCGCTGTATTTGAGGCATGCATGTTCAGCAATGTTTACCGCACTTTTAGCAGGACATCGGGGAAAGAGTTCGCGAATTCGTTGAGCAAAGCGTTCCACTTTTCTTTATAAAGCCAAAGCAAATTTTATTGCCTTGTTTATTTGAGCTGCTTTATCCGCCCGGAGAGAGCAGATTCTTTCAGTAAGGATTGCCTTTCTGATAGTAGTAATTGTATCAAGATTTACTACACATTTCTTAGGAAGCCCGTCTCTTTCATCCAATAAAACTTCTACAGGAATGTTCCTGACGGTTGTAGTAATCTGCGCGATTGTCACAGCATTTCTCACGGCATAAGATTCATCCCTGGAAAGTAGAAGCACAGGCCGCATTCCAATCGGTGCCGATTGCTTAGCCCACCAGATTTCATTCTTTTTCATTCCCAGCCATCCTCCCCAAAGGCATCAGCAGAAGCCTGTTCCATCGCCTTTATTTCTTCTATAACTTCCGGATTATTCCTGTAACCGGCTTCATATTGTTTTACCAGCCGTTCTTCTTCTATACTATCCAGCCAGAAACGGATCGCTTTGTCTATAACAGCACTGCGTTGCAGCCCCAGTTTCTTCCTGATTTTCTCTATTTTATTAAAATCTTCCGTCGGTAAACTAATTGCTATTTTCGATGTTTTTAACATAACCAACTCTCCTTTTATCCTACTAAAGTATGACACGTTTCATACCAATTGTCAACCCTGTAAAGGCATAAACAGCATTGTTGAATGGTAATGCCGCGCCGCTTTTTTTGGCTACCGAGGCCGTTTTCGTTTCCCTGGTTGTCTTTTCATTATCTTTCTTACTGTTTTCTTTACCACCTTCTTTTGTGCTTTTTTTACCGCTTTCTTTAAAGGTTTTTTTGCCTTCTTTTTCTTTTTGGCCACAGGACGGATGTCTCTGTCCATCTCGATGCCAAAAACATCCTCAAGCTCGGAATCATCAATTCTTCGCGCCTTCTTTTCGCCGGCCTTATTGAGCAATTTCCTTGCCCTGCCTTCAACCGCCTGTTTGATTAAGCCCCCTATTTCAACCTTTCTTAATTTAAAAAATAATTCAGGGTCCTCATCCAATCGCGCGCCGATTCCGTACAATGCGGCAGCTACATGCTTGCACATATCTGCCCAGTCGGGACAACTACAATCAAAGTTAATCTCGGCAGGGGAAGGAAACAATCCTGTGCCTTTGGCTGTAAATATATCATTTAATGCCTCGGGGAATTTTCCATCCAGGAGTTCCTGCAAAGAATCCAATTTGCCTTCACACGCGCTTTTTATCTTTTTCAAGACATCTTTTTTCAGGCCTTTAATTTTTATTACAACCGAATACGGCTTGGAACGCGTTCCCTGAACTAATGATTTAATCTCACCCGAACATATTCGGAGATCCAGTACATTACCGTTACGCACGTAACTTCTTCCCCTGCCGATACGATTGTGATAATCCGCGTACTTCTCAAGGTTTTGATTCCATGCCTTGCCCCACCAGGTAGAAGCGATACTGTAGCCTTTGATAATAACCGGCTTAATATCTTTATTCTTTTTCAACAACTGCTTGAGTTTTCTTCCGGCCTTTGCCTTTTTTTCCGCGACAGTAACATATCTGGGCCAACCGCCACCCCAATAGCTCATCATTTATCCCCCATTAATGAAATCACCGAACCCCGGCTTTCTAATCTAATTTAAACAAGTTAATTAAATCCTTATTATTCATTTCCGTAATCCATGACCCGGCATTACTTTTAATAATTTCGTCTGATAACTGTTTCTTTTCTTCCAGCATGGCATCGATTTTTTCTTCAATCGTACCGCGCGTTATGAACTTATGCACGATGACATTCTTTTTTTGTCCGATACGGAAAGTCCTATCGGTTGCCTGATCCTCTACGGCAGGATTCCACCACCGGTCAAAATGCAGGACATGGTTTGCCTCAGTCAAATTCAGGCCAACCCCGCCGGCCTTTAAAGACAAAACCATAAATGGGACATATTCCTTGCTTTGAAAACGATTAATTATTTCCTTCCGCTTTTTTACAGGAATACTTCCGTGCAATATTAAACCTTCTCTCTCAAATACTGTTTCTAAAAATTCTTTAAGCGGTTCTGTTATTTCTTTAAATTGAGTAAACACCAGCATCTTCTCTCTTTTCCCGTAAATTGTCTCGCATATCTCACGCAGCCGGATAAATTTTCCGCTCTCTGCCTCCGCGTATTTACCCGTACCGAGATATTGATCCGGATGGTTGCATAGCTGTTTAAATTTCATGATCGACGCCAGTACAACCCCTTTCCTGTTAATCCCCTCGACGGCCTCGATGATCTCCTTTAGTTCATCGACCATATTTTTATAGAGGACTACCTGCCTTTTGCTTAACATCGCGTAGGTCTTCATTTCAATTTTCTCGGGCAGATCCGATATTACGGCCTTATCCGTCTTAAGCCGCCTTAAAATGTAAGGACTGATGATCTTTCTTAATCGTGAATATCCGTCATGTCCGTCTTTCAAACCTTTTAAAAAATTATTAAATTCATTCGCGTTTCCAAGCAGCCCGGGGTTAATAAAGTCAAATAATGACCACAGATCGGAAATCCTGTTTTCAATAGGCGTTCCCGTCATGATTATTCTGTTTTGGGATTTCAGTTTCTTTACGGCCTTTGTCTGTTTTGTCCCGGGATTTTTAATTGCCTGCGCCTCATCAAGAATGACATAACCCCATGAATAATCCTTTATCCATTGATATCTTTGTATCAGGCTGTAAGTCGTAATAACCATATCCAGTTTGTCCAGGAAGCCTTTATCCTGCGGTTTAATTGTTTTGTTCTGATTCAGCGCCGGGTGCGCGGTAAAAATTTTTATATTAGGGGCAAAGCGC
This sequence comes from Candidatus Omnitrophota bacterium, assembly GCA_030634235.1. GTDB lineage: Bacteria > Omnitrophota > Gorgyraeia > Zapsychrales > Zapsychraceae > 2-02-FULL-52-10. Next base: position 14,315 of record DAOWBD010000005.1, read on the forward strand.
TTAATTTCACTTATCCAGTTGCCGAGCAGAGACGCGGGTATGACCAAGAGGCTGGTTTTTGGTTTAACCGATGATTTCAATTTATTTAAAAAAGCCAATACCTGAACGGTTTTCCCCAACCCCATATCGTCTGCCAGGCACGCGCCAAACTGCAATGAGTGCAGAAAGTTCAACCAGTTTAATCCTTTTTTCTGGTAATCACGGAGCTTTGCCTTAAAGCCCTCCCCCTGATGGCAAGAGGCAATCGCGTCAGGATTTCGCAGTTTATGAATGACAGATTCCAGCCACTGTCCGTTCGATACTCCGATTGACTCTGCCTTATCGTCAAGATTCAACATCCTGCCCGGATTTAACTGTAATCGCAGGGCATCCCGCAGGCTAAGTCCGCCCTCGCCCATCATCTCTCTGACTTTTTCGTATGCCTCAAGGGTCTGTTTTAATTTCTGAGGGTCAACCGTAACCCATTTATTCTTTATGTAAGCAAGCCCTTCGGCTTCCCTTAACAGCCTCCCTGCTTCCTCAATCGATATCTCATCTTCCCCCAGGCATAATCTAATATCAGGGTTTAAGATAGTCTCCATCCCGACGTGTGAAGGCCTGACATCCCCGATTCTAATATCCATTTTAAGGCCTGATGAACCGGCCTTCCACCAATCCGGAATCCTGCATAAAATGCCGCATTTTTCATAAACAGGGATCTTTTTTAAAAACTCAAAGGCATGCTTTGCTTCCCATGTAAGAGGATGAAACAATTCTCCCGACTCAAGGAGTTCATGGATTACAGCGCTTTCTTTCGCGGCCAGGGAAACCGTGGAAAGGAGCACTAAAAGCTTCTTGCTGTCTTTGCCATATTCTTCCAACGCGTATTTTAAGGGGAGGTGTTTGGATTTTCCATGATCGGTAAGGCCTGTCGAATAGGTTGCCAAAAACGCGAACGGATAATCTTCGTCTTTTTTGTTTTCTACCAGATGAAAATAGACCCGTCCGACAAGGTGTACATTGGGGCTGAATTTTTTGATAAAATCTTCAACTGAGCCTTTCCAGGCCTTTATTTCTTTTTGAAATTTTAAATTCAATTTATCCCAAAGAGAAAATAATACTGTTTTATCAAGGTACTCTGCCCCGGGCATAAGAGGGGCGCTGTTTAATATTTCATCCGCCTCTTCAGATCTTAACGGAAGGTTTATCCTGTGACGGAGCCTTTCCGCTTCCGGCGTATGTATTAATTTTTCGGCAAATATAGAGGCAAAATCCCTCCAGAAATTCAGAGTCACCGAGAGAGGCGATGTTTTATCGCAAAACGCTAAAAATAAAAGAGCGGAATCGAAATCAGAGGCAAACCGTTTATACAAATCTCGCTCCAGGAGCGCCTGGCTTTTACTGATATCAGAATCAACCTCGAACCATTCCGCCTGTAAATATTTGTTCGGTAATACAACAATGGCCAATTCACGATTCATAAATAATTACCGTTAATTAAGTATGCTGTCACCTTAATTATTGCGGAGCCCCTCATTTTCGATCGATAAAAGAATACACTGCTTAGTCCAACCCAATTCGGCAACCGGTTGCCGAATTGTAATTAAGGTCCAGTCGTGCGTCCCCCTAATCTCCTTTTGCAGTAATGCCCCTTATTTACAAGAAAATAATTTTATCAAATTTATCTGACAGTATGCAGTTCATAATGCACATTTTCTTTTTTTTCTAAAGCGCAAATCACATCAAATAAATTTGAAGCCGTTGGGTTGCCGGTAGGGCTTAGCATTCGCATCAAGCTCTTTGGATCTTTTTTTGTTAATTTAGCCAATTTCTCAAACCCTATAATTGCATTAATGTAATCCCGAAGAAGGGCTTTGCCTGTTTTGAGATCTCCGGCAAGCATACATTCAATACTTTCACGAAGAATCCCTTCCCGAAATTTGGGGTCACGTAAGGCTCGGTTTTGTACTGTTTCTTTAAAATTTCGTGTAATAGCCATAATTATGATCCTTTTTTCCGTTTTTTATATTCTTCCCAAAGTTTCTCTGCATTATCAATATCTTTTTGCTGCCGTTGTTTTGTTCCACCACCAAAAAGAATGATTAACTTATCTCCATCTTTACCCACATACACCCGATAACCAGGCCCCCAATCAATTCGTACTTCCTGAAAGGCGCCTTTAATGGGTTTGAGGCTTGATGTATTTCCCTCTCCTATTCGAGTCAAATATGTATTCACTTTGTTTGCTGCCTGCGTATCCAGATCATCAAACCAATCGGCAAAAGGGCTATTTCCTTCTTCTGTAATGTATTCTTCTAGCCTAATCATAAGGTAACATATATGTTACTAAATTGCAAGTTTAATTGTAAAATTGATGAAATTGTCAGTGTCGCTAGCGTATACAGTCACCCAAAATATCATCAATAACTATTTTTTAAATTTCGGGACACAATACTTAATTCAAATTAAGTATTGTGTCCCGGGAATTATTAACCTGTTCTTTTTTTCCAATTCTCGCCGTTCCGCAAGAATTGGGTAGGCCCGGTAAAACTGTGCCGGGCGAGGATTAAAGGAACTTTGACCTGTCCCTTTCTCCTTTTAGGTAGACCAGGCCAATTCGACCGATATCGGTCGAATTGGATAAGCCTGGTAAAATTGCCTCATTTTGCCAAAATTCCGGCTAAAAACCCCTTTCGCGCGGATATTTCTTAATTAATTCGGATCCAATCGTGCGTCCCCAGGATTTCTACACTAAGACAATAAAGTTATAATGGAATACCGTACCTTCGATAAAGACGTAGATTAGTAGCGATAGCTACAAGAGCTACAATCGACTAGAATAGTCGAAAAAACACTTAAATCGGGAGGTACGGTATGGAG
>DAOWBD010000157.1 GCA_030634235.1 Candidatus Omnitrophota bacterium
AAGTTATCAGAGATGACCGCGCGCCATCCATCGGTTCCAAATTGTATTTCATCTTTTGCTCTTCTTGCCATACTGCTATACCTTTATCGACTGGTTTGTTTTATACAATCTTTTTTTATCAATATAACTTAAGACATTTTCCGGTACTAAATATTTCACCGTCTTGCCCGCTGTGATGCGCATGCGCACATAGGACGACGAGGTTTGCAGACCGGGAACCGTGATCGTTTTTACTTTGATCCTCGATTTTTCTTCTTTAAACCCCGGACGATTGACCGTCACAAAAGAAACAACCTCTAAAATCTCATCAATGCGCTTCCATGCGCGCAGCGTCGGAAGAAGGTCATTTCCGATAATAAAGAATAATTTCGTATCCTTGGGATAGCAGTCACGAAAATAATTTACCGTTTCAACACTGTACGATTTCCCTCCCTTTTTGATCTCATAATCAGAGACCGCAAAATGGGGGTTTCCACGGGCCGCTAAACAGACCATATGATAACGATCCTGGGTCGAGGCGACGTTTATACTACTCTTATGCGGAGGAAGATTCGAAGGAACAAAAACGACCTTATCCAGCTTCAGTTGCTCGTGAACCATCTCGGCAATCGTCAGATGCCCGACATGGATCGGATTAAACGTCCCGCCTAAAATCCCGATGCGCTTCATTGGCGTATCTGCCCTTCACCATGGATCTCGTATTTATACGTTGTTAAACCTTCTAAGGCCATCGGCCCGCGCGCATGCAGCTTATCCGTGCTGATCCCGACTTCCGCGCCAAAGCCGAATTCAAAACCATCCGTAAACCTCGTCGAGGCGTTAACATAGAGACATGCCGAGTCAACCGATTTAAAGAACCGGTCGGCTTCGTGCTTATTGCGTGTAATGATTGCGTCTGAATGACGCGAACCGAAAGTATTTATATGATCAATTGCCTCATCAAGATTGTTAACGACTTTAACCGACAAGATCTTATCAAGATATTCCTCGCCCCAATCCTTTAACGTCGCCGCCTTGACACCGCGCTTAACAATGCTCCGGGTTTCCGGACATCCTCTAACCTCGACGCCAGCTTCTTGAAGGGCCCCGATCATTCTCGGCAGAAAACGCGCCGCGCAGACTTTGTGCACCAGCATTGTTTCCATAGCATTGCACACGCCGGGCCTCTGGACTTTCGCGTTAAAGCAGATCGCGTGCGCCATGTTCAGATCGGCATCCTTCGCGACATAAGTATGACATATCCCCTTGTAATGCTTGACGACCGGAATACGTGTATTGTCGACAACAAAACGGATCAATCCCTCCCCGCCGCGCGGGACAATAAGATCAACATATTCATCCTGTTGAAGAAGAATATTGACCGCCGCCCGGTCCGTCGATGAAACAAATTGTATCGCCCCCACCGGGATCTTACTCCCCCTCAATGCCTTTCGTAAAATAGAATAGATCGCTTTGTTCGAATAAAAAGCCTCTTTCCCCCCTTTTAAAATGACCGCATTGCCGGATTTAAGGCCAAGCCCGACACAATCGCTGGTCACGTTGGGGCGCGATTCATAGATGATCCCGACGACACCAATAGGAGTGCGCACTTTCTTTATGAGAAGACCATTAGGGCGCTTGATCGTTTTCATCACTTCACCGATGGGATCCTTAATGGCCACCGTATCTAAAAGACACTGGGCCATACCCTTGATCCGTTTTCCATTAAGGGTCAAACGGTCAATAAGGGCGTTAGACAATCCCTGCGCAACCCCCGCCTTAAGATCTTTTTTATTTTCCCTTATTAAATAATCCTTGTTGGCAACGAGGACCTTTGCCATCTTACGCAGAACAGCATTCTTGACAGAAGTTTTCACAAGAGCCATCGATGAAGAAGCGGCCTTCGCTTCCTTGACCATTTTGACGATCATATTTTCTAGATTTTTATTACTCATCACTCTAGATCCGCTTTTAACGTTCACATAAGACGAGATTGTCACAATGGATCAATTCCCGTTGGCCTCTTTTTTCTTCGATACCCTGTAACATTGTCATCGAGTAACTCGTTATTCCGCGGGCGATCTCATGGTGTTCCCGATCCTGGACAACAACCACATCATCTTTCTTAAAATGTCCTTCCCAGGAAACAACCCCCGGCAGAAGAAGGCTCTTGCCGCCTTTAAGCAAAGCCTGCCGCGCTCCGTCATCGACAACAATAACGCCTTTCGGTTTCGCCCCGAAGGAGATCCAATGCTTGCGAGCCAATACTTTTTCCTCTTTTTCCATAAACAGCGTGCCGATACGCTCGCCCTTTAAAATGCGCAATAGAACGTCATCCGTTTCGCCGTTCGCAATAATACAGGGGATATTGGCCTTTGTCGCGACTTTAATGGCGTCTAACTTCGCAGCCATACCGCCTTTGGACATATGTTTTCTTACCGTGCAATCAACTTTACCGTCGGAATACGAAGAACTCCCTGAAGCAAACCCTTCGATCTCACGCGTGATCTCATTGATCTCTTCAAAAAGTTTTTTCTCCTTCCCCTTCAGGTCATAAAACCCCTCGACGTCCGAGAGAAGTACTAAAAGATCCGCCTGAACAAGGCTCGCTACCAAGGCAGAAAGTTTATCATTGTCTCCGAATTTGATCTCATCCGTCGAGATCGTATCATTTTCATTGATCACAGGGATCACTCCCCACTCGAGCATCGTGCGCAGCGTATTGCGCGCGTTGTTGTGCCGCAGGCGGTTGTCGAAATCGTCCCACGTCAAAAGAAGCTGGGCGCACTTCTGCTTGTTCTTCTTGAACAGCTCGTTGTATTTGCGCATCAGTACCGT
>DAOWBD010000083.1 GCA_030634235.1 Candidatus Omnitrophota bacterium
AATAGCCATCGGACCGGAATCACTGGAAGACGCCCAGAAGATCTGGGAATATATCTCCACCCATGACCAGGCCCTGGACGATCTCATCGACGAGGAAAAATTCGAACAGAATATCAACCAAGGGGTCCTTTTCAAGTCCGTCGAAAAATTAAAGATCCCTTTGAGCTCCTCAGACGACAATCTTCTGATTACAGCCTACAGGAACGGTGTGCCGACACATATCCCCCAGGAAAAAATATCCGAATACGCAGACGACCCCTTACTGCAAACCTTTAAAACAAATGAGCTGGTCATCATGCCGCTTAAGGCGAAAGACCAAGTTAACGGGTTGATCATCGCCGACAATCTTTATACGCGAAAGCCTATCACGGACAATGACCTGAAAATGTTCGCCATGCTCGCCAACCAGGCCGGGCTTGCCATCGAGAACTCGAGGCTCTATGAGCTCATCAAATATAAAAGCCATACGGATGCAATCACCGGTTTATGGAACCACGGATTCTTTCAGGATAAACTGACCAAAGAGATCGAGAAGGCCAAGACCACGAACCAAACAGTTAGTTTAATCATGATCGACATTGACAATTTCAAAGAACTCAATGACACTTACGGACATCAAAACGGTGATATTGTCTTAAAGGAAATGGCAAATATTTTAAGAGATTCATCGAGAAATGGTGACTATGCCTGTCGATACGGAGGAGAGGAATTCTCCGTTATCTTGACACAAACCGGTAAAGATCAAGGGTATACCATTGCTGAGAGGATCAGACAAAAAATCGAAGACTATTGTTTTCCTAAATTCTCATCGGAAGAACACCTCAAAGTGACCGTGAGTATCGGATTGTCTACTTTTCCCGAAGATGCCCAAATAAAAGAAGCATTGATCACCGAGACGGACAAGGCCATGTACTGCGCCAAATTCAGCGGAAAAAACCAGACATGCGTCGCCTGACACGGATCAAACTTCGACCAATTCCTTTTCTTCTTTTTTATCTTCCGAGAACTTTACCGACACAACGCGCGAGACGCCGGTTTCCGGCATCGTGATCCCGTACATAACATTCGCACCGGCAATCGTTTTCTTGTTGTGAGTGATCACGATAAACTGCGCGATCTTGGCGAAATCCTTGAGCAGATAGCTGAACCGCCCGACGTTGGAATCGTCCAGGGCCGCGTCGATCTCGTCCAAAACGCAGAACGGGCTCGGGTTGACTTTAAAGACGCCAAAGATCAGCGCGATCGCCGTCAACGTTTTCTCTCCCCCAGAGAGAAGGCTGATGTTCTGCAGTTTCTTGCCCGGAGGCTTAGCAACGATCTCAATACCGGACTCCAAAACATTGTCTGGATCAAGCAGAAGAAGATCCGCTTCCCCACCGCCGAACAACATCCGGAAATGAATCCGAAATTCTTCACTGACCTTGTTAAACGTTTCCATGAACATCTGACGAGTCGAGCGATTGATCTTGTTGATCGTGCTCATCAGCTGCGATTTCGCCTCAAGAAGGTCGCTTTGCTGTTTCGTCAGGAATTCAAAACGCTCTTTTAATTCCTCAAACTCTTCGATAGCGACGAGATTGACGCTGCCGAAAGAATCGCAGCGTTTTCTCAGGCGCTCAAGGTCGTCCATTAACTGCTCGATATCGACCGCCGCTTCGAATTGGTTCCCTTCTTCCTGCGCCCGAGCCTGAGCTTCCTGATCCTGCACGGCGACGGCTTGGTCAAAATTGATCTTGTAGGTTTGAGAAAGGCGGTTCTTGATATCCTGCGCATTGAAGCCGAGCTTTTGACCCTCGAGCTCCTGTTCGTGCAATTTTTGAGTAATCTCATCGATCTCCACCTCCACGGACTTCATCTGCATCCGCGAGCTATTAATTCTCTGCGCAAGGTCTTCCTTCTGCGCTTCCTCCTCGGATAAAGCCCCCTGAAGAGATTCCTTATTGTCCTTGATCTCTTTGATCGTCGCCTGCAGAGTTTCGATCTCCTGCTCATACCCGATCTTTTTGTTCTCCTGCTCGTTTGTGTCGTCGTCGATCCGCTTGATCTCCTCCAAGGATTGATCCAGATCCCGCGCGAAGCGCTCTTGATGCTCCTGCTCGCTTTGCACTTTATCCTTGCTGGACTCGATCTCTGTTTCTAATTGCGCTACAGCAACGAGAACTTCTTCCTTCTCCTGCGATTGAACGGCCACTTGAACCTGCTTCTCCTTGACATCATTTTGACACCATCCAATATCCTGGCTTACCGTGTCGAGGCGGTAATTCAACTCCTCTTCTTTTTTCTTGATCGTTTCAAGCGTTTCATTGACCTCTTGAAGCTCAGAGTTGACAAGCGCGATCTCCTCTGATAATTTCTCCGCTTCTTTTAAGATGTCTCCCTTCTGGGCGTCAAGAATGGACTGCTCTTTTTCCGCATCATGAATCTGTGTATCAATCACCTCGAGCGAACTGCGCTGCTCACGCAACTTTTGTTCGAGATTTTCCTTCTGAAAGACCAAAGCACTGATCTCATGGCTGATCTCCTCGATCCTCTTCGAGATCTGCTGAGGGTCAAGTTCGATAAATTTTGTTTCACAAATGATTTCGTATAATTGTTCGACCGCCGGTTGGCCTAAACGTCCTTTTAAGTACCCGAATTCATCGGCATTAACAAGGCTGACCTCCTTCACTTTTCCGAGGATCCCGGTATGATGGTCCAAAGGAGGCGTCTGTGTAATGATGCGCCCCTCGATCACCGGATCGGAAATATCCTCGTATTGAGCGTGAAGTTTTTCAATGAACTCCTTTTGCGACTTCAGCGAAAGGCTCTTCTTCTCCAGACTGCTGATCTGCCCGTCGAGCTGGGATAAACGCATCTTGGATTCCTCGACCAACTGATCGCGGCTAGCCTTCTCCTCCCTGAGCCCGTTGATCCTCTCATGCACATGACCGATCTGCCCATTAACCGTTTCTAGTTTTTGATCGCTCTCACTTTTCTCCGCCAGAACTTTACGGTTCTCGATCTCAAGACGGCGCTTGCGCGCAAGGCCGCCCTGACTCTCCTTCATCATATCCGTCAGTTCATTGCGGACACTCACCTGGTTGGACGTCAGCCTCAATATCTTTTCCTCATGCTCCTGGATCTTTGCCTTGGCCTCGTGGATCGACCGCTCAAGACCTCTAAGGTGATCTCGCTTTTCATTGAGCCTTTGCTCATTATATTGCAATGTTTCCTCGACGACAGCTAACGCCTGCCGGAACTCCTCAAGCTTCTCCTGCTGCTGGCGGCAACGGCCGATCAACTCTTCTTTTTTTGCACTAAGCTTCTGCCCGTTGAGGTCAAGGCTTTCAATGCGCTCCTGATTAAAACCGATCTGGCGATTATTCAGGTCAACTTGCCCGTCGAGCTTGATCTCTTCAGCATGAAGTTCGTTGATCTTCTGCTCAAGCTCGCTTAAATAATTGATCTCATTAGTCAGGAGGTCCGAGAGCTCCGTAAGCTCCTCCTGCAACTGCACTTCCTTGCTCTTCATTTCATTGAACTTAGTCTGGATCCTGTTTTTATGCTCGCTATAGGATCCGATCTGATGCCGGGCCAACTTCACTTCCATATCCTTCAGGCGCTCGTACTCCACCTTATATTTCCTGGCCTTATTCGCCTGGCGCTCGATGGAGGCGATCTGCCGCTTAACCTCAATGGTGATATCGTTGACACGCAGAAGATTATTTTCCGTATCTTTGAGTTTATTGAGCGCCTCTCGCTTCTTGGCTTTATACTTTGTGATGCCCGACGCCTCATCAAAAAGCATGCGCCGGTCTTCGGGGCGCGCGCTGACGACAAGGTCAACTTTTCCCTGCTGGATCAGAGAGTAAGCCTCAGCACCGATACCGGTCCCCATCAGCAATTCCTGGATATCCCGAAGGCGCATAACGTTTTTATTAAGAAGATATTCGCTTTCTCCCGAGCGAAATAAACGGCGGGTAATGGTCACTTCATCATATTCAATATTCAGCATCCGGGATTCGTTGGCAAAGGTCAGGCTGACTTCGGCAAACCCGAGAGAAGCCTTACTTGATGTCCCGTTAAAGATGACATCTTCCATCGACGAGCCGCGCAGCTCTTTGACGCTTTGCTCGCCGAGAACCCAGCGGATCGAATCAAAAACATTACTCTTCCCGCAGCCATTAGGCCCGACGATCGCCGTGATGCCCGGTTCAAAATTAAGGATCGTTTTATCGGCAAAGGATTTGAAACCAAAAATTTCTAGTTTCTTAAAATACATGGATGCTCCTCTCTTTGGTATTCCCTACCTAAAAATATGTTGTCGGACCGATCTGTTGAGTTATCCTTGCTGATTTTCCAGCCAGGTATCAATTTGAATTTTCTTAAAACGCCACTGACCAACCGTCTTGATCGCCGGAATTTTCCCGTTCTTCAGCCACTCATACACAGTCCGCTTCTTCACGCGAAGGTAATCAGCGACTTCCTCGATTGTCATCAATTCTCTTTCAGGCATTTTAGGATAATCTGTTAAGTTGAACATTTTCAGTAACTAACGAAACTATTAACATCTTTTACAATTTATTACATAAAATCACATGTGTCAATATTTTTATCACTTTTCTTCATAATCAATCGTTATATATGCGCTTCAATGCGGATAGACTGATTATATCGCATATTCTTACATATTCCGCATATGATCACATATATTACCATATACTAACATAGCACCATTCATGAAGGCACTAACGATATCTTAGAAAAGATCATGGGAAAAGAAACTTCGGGTTTATACTCTATTAGGTCACAAATTAAGACTTTCTGAACCCAATAATGCCCAATTTATGACCTAATAGAGTATAAAAACCTGGTGGGAATAATGCTTTACTTTGAGATCGAAGATTTCTTGGCGACGATCGCAACGCCTGAAGCTGTAAGGACAAACCGCTGCTTGTCTAATTCCAAATCATAGCCGATATTCGATCCCATCGGGATAATGACTTCTTTATCGATAATCGCGTTTTGGATTTTGGCCCCCTCGCCGACAACAACACCTTCCAT
>DAOWBD010000066.1 GCA_030634235.1 Candidatus Omnitrophota bacterium
AGCGCGATTGATTTTCTTAATGCTATTAAGAATGCCGGGATCGAAGAGCAGGACGCGGAATCGCCTTGTTTTGAGATCAAGGAACCATTGGGTGTCGAGATGAACGGATGTTCGATCTTTATGGTTCCCGATAAAGAACTGAGGATTTCTTACACACTCGATTATGACCACCCTGTTTTAAAGTCGCAGTTTTTTAGTTCTGTTGTTAACGAATCAACATATGAAGATTTGATCGCGCCTTGCCGGACCTTCTGCCTTGAAAGTGAAGCGGAGGAATTACGCGCCCGCGGATTAGGGAAGGGCGCAAATTACCAGAATACACTTGTCGTCGGGAAAGACGGGGTCAAGGAGAACGAAGTTCGTTTTGCGAATGAATTCACCCGGCATAAAGTTCTTGATTTTATCGGCGACTTGTATTTGTTGGGGATGGCGATCCGTGGGCATGTCTTTGCGGTTAAAAGCGGACACACGCTCAATATTGAATTGCTGAAAAAGATCTTAAAGCAAAAAGAAAAATATGAAAAGAAAACTACTATTTCCGTTCCTGTGATCGATGGAAAAAAAGAGATTGATATTAACGGTATTATGAATGTTCTTCCGCATCGCTATCCTTTTCTTTTGGTGGATCGGGTGATCGAGATTGAGAAAGGGAAGAAAGCTGTCGGGATTAAAAACGTCACGATCAATGAGAACTTTTTTCAAGGACACTTTCCGGCGAGACCGGTCATGCCGGGAGTTCTGATGATCGAGGCGATGGCGCAAGTCGCCGGGGTCGTTATTTTAACGAATGAGCTTCATCGTGGTAAAGTAGCATTCTTTATGGCGGTCGACAATGTGAAGTTCCGGAAGGTGGTCAGCCCGGGGGACCAGTTGATCATGGAGGTTGAAGTGGTTCGGGATAAGAGCCGGACGGCTTACGTTCGGGGGAAATCGAAGGTCGATGGCAAAATCGTTGCTGAAGCCGATATGACTTTTTCTTTTACAGATGCCGCTTATCTTGCATAATGTTCCAGGTTTTCCTGTATGCTATTGACTCTCCCGGAACTATGAGGTAACATAAAAAGGATGGATTGTAGGATTTTTGTAACATGTTATAAATATTGGTATTATGGAAAATGTAAGCATACATAAAACAGCTATTATTCATCCCGGTGCAAAGTTGTCTTCGGGCGTGAGTGTCGGACCTTATTCGGTCATTGAGGGGAATGTTTCTTTGGGCGATAATGTGCGTATCGGTAGCCACTGTGTCATTACAGGGCAGACGACGATCGGTCGTAATTGCAAGATATATACCGGGGCTGTCATTGGCAGCGCACCGCAGGATAAAAAACATTTGGCGGATGATAATGTCTTCCTGAACATTGGGGAGAACAATGTTATTCGGGAATACGTGACGATTAATCCCGGAACCGTCGAAGGCGGCAGCAAGACCGTCGTCGGAAACGATAATCTTATTATGGCTTATGCCCATATTGCCCATGATTGTGTCATTGGCAATAAATGTGTTATGGCCAATGCCGCGACGCTGGGCGGGCATGTGACGCTGGAAGATAATGCGATGGTCGGGGGATTAACTGCTGTCCATCAATTTGTTCGCCTGGGACGCTTGGCGATTATTGGCGGGTGTTCGAAAGTCGTTCAGGATGTTCCACCGTTCTCGACGTGCGACGGCCATCCGGCAAAGGTGATCACCACGAATGCGATCGGTTTGCGCCGTGCCCAAATTCCCGAAGGATCGATCATGCGGTTGAAGAAAGCATTTAAGTTGTTATTCCATTCCGGCCTTTCCAAAACGACCGCTTTAGAGAGGATCGCCAGCGAGATTGAACCTTGTTCGGAAGTAGAGCACTTAACGTTTTTCGCGAAGACGTCCGAACGGGGAATGTGCAGTTAATCAAGGATGAGTCACATGTCACAGAAGAAAAATAACTTGTGACCTGTGGCGTTTTTTTTCGCTTATTTTCGGGAGGTCTTCAAAGATGCCCACAAAATCCCTAGGACTCATCGCCGGTAACGGCAAATTTCCGCTTTTGTTTGCCCGGAAAGCCAGGAGCCAGGATTACAGAGTTGTCGCGGCCGGTATCAAAGGAGACACGTCGTTTTTCCTTAAGTTTCTCGTCGACCAATTGTGTTGGTTCAAGGTCGGTGAGCTAAAAAAACTTTTTACGTTCTTCAAAGAATCCGGCGTCAAGCAGGTCATGATGGCCGGGCAGGTCAACCCGGGTAATCTTTTTGAACAGGATATCGCCTTTGACGACGAGTTCCGCAGCCTTTTCGAGGCGCTTAAGGATCGCAAGGCGGATACGATCTTCGCAGCCGTCGCGAAACGTTTGAACGATCAAGGCCTGGAGCTTGTGGATTCAACGTTTTTGCTTAAAGAATATCTTGCCCCGAAAGGAACGATCACCCGACGAGGCCCCACGTTAAATGAATTGGATGACATTGCTTTTGGAACGACGATCGCCAAAGAAATGGGGGGCATTGATGTCGGGCAGACGGTTGTCGTCAAGGATAAGGCCATCGTGGCTATTGAAGCGATGGAGGGGACCGACCGGACGATCTTGCGGGGTGGGGCGATAGCCCAGAGCGGGGCTGTCATTGTTAAAATGAGCAAGCCCAACCAGGATGTCCGTTTTGATGTTCCGGTGATCGGCTCACGTACCATCAGGGCCATGATGAGGTCTAAGGCAAAATGTCTTGGGATCGAGGCAGGAAAGACCCTCATTATCGACCAGGATACATGTGTCAAACTTGCCAATATGGCCGGTATTTGTATTGTTGGCGCCTAGTGCTTAGTCACAGATAAAACTTCGGGTTAAAGAAGTCAGAATTTCTACCTGTTTCTACGAATTTACCCGAAAATTAACGCGTGACTAAGCACTAGATCTGCCGTATTTTTTCTTCAAATTTCTATTATTTTTCCACAAAAACAGATTCTTTAAGGCTATTTCTCGGCGAAGCAGATGACTGTCTTTTGATTGACACCTAGGGGCTTTTTTTATATAATCTATTTAACAATATTAATATAAATATTAAAAGGGATGTGTATTTTTATGGAAGTTGATGAAATTAGACAAGTTAGGTTAGACAAACTCAATAAGCTCAAGGATCACGGCATTTCTCCTTATGGTATGAGGTTTGACCGGACCAGTTCTATTTCTGATGTTCTGGAAAACTTTGAAGAGGAAAAAGAAGTGACTATCGCGGGGCGCCTTATGGCTAACCGCAGTCACGGGAAGGTCATGTTTGCCGATCTAGAGGACCAAAGCGGCAAGATCCAGCTTTTTATCAAGGTCCAACAGATCGTAATCAATGGGTTTGAAGTCGTTAAGGCCTTGGACATCGGCGATATTATCGGGATCAAGGGTGTATTGTTCATTACCAAGACGGGGCAGCAAAGTGTCCGTGTTGCCGAGATAACATTTCTTTCCAAATCGCTTTTATCTTTGCCGGAGAAATGGCACGGCTTAAAAGATGTCGAGATTCGTTATCGGCAGCGGTATGTCGATCTTATCGCCAATAAAGACGTCAGAGAGATTTTTATTAAGCGTAGCAAGATCGTTACGCGCATACGCGCCTTCCTCGACAAATTAGGATTTTTGGAAGTTGAGACGCCCATGCTTCAGCCGATGGCCGGCGGCGCGCGCGGCCGTCCGTTTAAAAGCCAGCACAATGCCTATGGTATGGATGTTTTTTTAAGGATCGCGCCGGAGCTGTATTTAAAACGGCTGCTCGTCGGCGGGCTCGAGCGCGTCTACGAGATCAATCGCAATTTCCGCAACGAGGGCGTTTCCACCCGTCATAATCCTGAGTTCACGATGCTCGAGGTCTATCAGGCTTACGGGGATTATGGGGATATGATGAAGCTGACTGAAGATCTTGTTAGCAGTTTAGCGAAGGAAGTTACCGGATCCTACAAGGTTAACTACCAGGGTAAGGAGATCGATTTTACGACGCCGTGGGAAAGACGGTCATTTGCAAAAGTCGTCAAAGAGAAGTTCGATATCAATCCGGAAGATGATGCCAAGACAATGCTCGATAAGGTCAAGGTGCATAAAGGTCAGAAGATCAAGGTTGATACACTCACGCGTTCGGCTGTCATGAATATCGTTGAGGATATGCTCGAGGAAGAGGAGATCGTTAACCCCGTGTTCTTCACGGACTATTTTACGTTCCTTTGTCCGCTAGCGAAAACCTCGCCGGAGAATAAGGCGATCTCCCAGCGCTTTGAGGTATTCATATCCGGAATGGAAGTCGGCAACGCTTATTCGGAGCTTAACGACGCGCAAGAGCAGAGAGAGCGCCTGCGCGAAGACCTGGATGATGATGTTGAAACAGGCAACCGGTGTGTCGACGAAGATTTCTTGAATGCCATGGAATACGGAATGCCGCCAGCGGGCGGTCTAGGGATCGGCATCGACCGGCTTGTTATGCTCTTGACCGACGCGCCGTCGATCCGGGACGTGATCTTGTTCCCGTTAATGAAACCGCTAGAAAAACAGGGAATAGGGTTATAGGATATAATCTTAATTTTTAGATTACCTGAGCTTTATCTGCTAAACGCTAAATTTATGAATTACGAAAACTGGATCAGTTACCGTTATTTGACAGCAAGCAAGGGGAGGTTTCTTTCCTTTCTCAATTTGATCTCGGTTGCCGGTGTGGCGATCGGAGTGATGGCCTTGATCGTTGTGACCGGGGTCATGACCGGGTTCGGCAACAACCTGCGAGAGAAGATCATCGGGACGACGCCGCATGTGATGATCGAGAAAGAGACCGGCATTAGCAACTTTGATCAGCTTCGCCAACGGGTCAATGCCATTGAAGGGATCGTGGATTCATCGGCCTATATTCAAGGGAATGTTTTCCTTGAAAGTGCCGACGGCCAGGCGACGGGAGTCTTCATGCGGGGGATCTTTCCTGAAACGGAAGCCCGGGTGACCGAGGTCGATCGGTATTTGATTAAAGGCAAATTGAAGGATCTTACGGGTGACGGGGTTTTTATCGGAAGCAAGTTGGCCCGCTACTTTGGATACCATCCCGGCAGTATCATTACGGTGATCTCTCCGGGGTCGGGTGTTTCCGGTCAGGGCTGGCGGTATCAATTAAAGGTTGCCGGGATTTTCAGGACGGGGATGGAAGATTATGATATGAACCTCGTCATCGTGCATCTTTCTCAAGCGCAGGCGATTTTTGGTTTAAAGGAGAACATCGCGACCGGACTTGGCGTCAAACTTAAAGATCCGTACAAAGCCGGAAAGATGAGAGATTCTATTTACGGAGTGATCGGACGCGGATTTTTAGTAAAGACATGGATCGATATTAACCGTGATCTTTTCGAAGCTCTGTTCCTTGAAAAATGGGGATTGTTTATTATCTTGTCGTTAATGGTTCTGGTGGCTTCGTTTAATATTATTAGTACACTGATCGTGACGGTGACGAGCAAGATCCATGATATCGGCATTTTACAGTCGATCGGCGTGCCGAAGCGAGCGATCAGAAGGATATTTGTCAAACAGGGGCTTTTTATCGGCACGTTGGGAACGTTCTGGGGATTGGCCAGCGGCGTCGGGCTAAGTTATATTCTTAAGACATACATCAAGGTCCCTCAGGAAATTTATTCCACTGATCATGTTCCGGTTGACCTGCAGCCTGTAGATATTTCGATCATTGTTGGATCGGCGTTAGTGATCAGTTATCTGGCGACGATCTATCCGGCGGCAAAAGCGGCAAACCTTCAGCCGGTAGAGGCCCTGCGGTATGAATAGAAATGGATGAGTGCGCTGTGATCCTTGAAGCATCGAATATTAATAAATCTTATTCTCGCTCTAACAATGTGCTGCATATTCTTAAAGGGGTTGATCTAAAGATCGGGGAAGGCGAGATTGTTTCGGTTGTCGGGCCTTCCGGAGCTGGCAAATCAACGCTTTTGCATGGTCTCGGCGGATTAGACCGGCCAGACCAGGGTTCGGTTTATCTCGACGGGGAAAATATTTACGATTTAAAAGATGCGGCGCGGGCCAAGATTCGCAATGGCAAGGTCGGTTTTGTTTTCCAGTTCTATCATTTGCTTC
>DAOWBD010000154.1 GCA_030634235.1 Candidatus Omnitrophota bacterium
ACACAGTCGCATCCGCCGGGCAAGACCGCCCCGGTCATCACCTCAAGACAGGTGCTCGAGCCCTCTAACTTTAAAGGCGAGATCCCCGCCTTTTGAACACCTTCGACCGAAAACGTCCTATCGCCTTGCTCCCACGCGTTAAACTTAATCCCGATACCGTCCATCGTCACGCGGTCGAATGGCGGAAGATCCCTGTCAGCGATGAGATCCTCCTGCAAGACCATCCCGAAGACATCCTGCAAAGGAACCCGAAGAGAAGAAAACTTCTTTATATTCCGGAAAATAATATTGTCGGCTTCTTTGACGGAGATCATCGGCTGAATTTCTCTAACAGATCCGCGGCAGCTGCTCGCCGCTTAACATATCGATGATGCGGGTCGCCCCGATCTTGCTTTTCATCGTAACGAGAGACGGCGCGTCATCGTTGACCTCGCCGATGACACAGGACCCTTGGCCCGCCGGATGGCCCTTCATGATCGAAAGCGCCTTCTCTTGATCCTTCGCGGGAATAAAAGCGGCAAGGCGTCCTTCATTGGCGACGTAAAGCGGGTCGAGCCCGAGAATTTCGCAAGCCGCCGCCACATCTTCGCGAACAGGAATGACGGACTCGTCGATATGAATACCGACTTTCGCTGCCATCGCGATCTCATTGAGCGTGCTGGCAAGCCCGCCTCTGGTCAGGTCGCGCAAACAGTGGATCTCGACACCCCCGTTTAAAAGCGCTAAGACAAGACCGGCTAAAGGCGCCGAATCACTTTCGATTGAACTTTCAAATTCCAATCCTTCGCGGACCGCCATGATCGCCATGCCGTGGCGGGCAAGGTCACCGTTGATTAGGATCACGTCGCCTTTGCGCACGCTTGCCGGCGCGATCACTTGGTTGTGATCGATCTGGCCAATGCCGGCCGTATTGATAAAGATCCCGTCGCCTTTTCCCCGGTCGACCACTTTCGTGTCTCCCGTAACAATGCGCACCAAGGCCTCGTCGGCCGCTTGCTTGATCGACCGGACAATCTGCCAAAGCGTTTCCATCGGCAGCCCTTCTTCCAAAATAAAACCGACGCTTAAATAAGCGGGCCGCGCGCCGGACATCGCCAGGTCATTGACCGTGCCGTTGACCGCAAGCTTGCCGATGTCGCCGCCCGGAAACGTCAGCGGATGCACGACATAAGAATCCGTCGTGAACGCGATCCTGTCCGTCGAGCAATTCAATACCGCGGAGTCATGGCTGTTGACCGTATCGCCCGGAACAAAAGTCTCTTTAAACATTTTCTCGATCATCTGATGCATGAGCTTCCCACCGCCACCGTGTGCGAGGAGCACATAGGGATAGTCGATGATCGGGATTGGACAGGATACGGAAAAATCTTCTTTTTTATTCATCGCTTGATCATTCATGAAACCCTCTTATATTCTATCTTGCGGTAACGGTAATACGCCGCGCAGGCTCCTTCAGAGGAGACCATCGTCGCCCCAAGAGGTTTCTCCGGCGTGCATTTGCCCCCAAAAGCCGGGCACTCGTGCGGCTTCTTCACCCCCTGCAGGATCAAACCGCTGATACAATCGGGGCTCTCTTCCGTCGTGAGCTGGCCGACATCAAAACGCGCCTCGGCATCATGATCCTTATACTCATCGCGCAGGCAAAGTCCGCTTTGCGGAATTTCCCCAATGCCGCGCCACTTGCGCGACGAAACACAAAAGACTTTCTCAACGAGCGCTTGCGCAGGTTTATTACCGTCATGGCTGACCGAACGCGTGTATTGATTCTCAACCTCAAAGCGCCCTTCCTCTAATTGCTTCACGCACATATAAATGCCCTGCAAGATATCCAGCGGCTCAAATCCCGTAACAACGATCGGGACCTGATATTTCTTCGCGATCGGCTCATATTCCCAATACCCCATGACCGTGCAAACGTGGCCCGCGGCGAGAAACCCGTTAATACGATTATTCTCCGACGAGAGCACCGCCTCAATCGCCGGCGGAACAAGGACATGGGAAACAAGGATCGAAAAGTTCGTGATCCCCTGCTCCTTGGCCTGATAGACGGCCATCGCATTGCCTGGCGCGGTCGTCTCGAAACCGACGGCAAAGAACACGACCTGCTTTTCCGGATGCTCCCGGGCAACCTTCAGCGCGTCAAGCGGAGAGTAAACGATGCGGATATCGCCGCCTTCCGCCTTAACGGAGAACAAATCTTTTTGGGACCCGGGCACGCGCAGCATATCGCCAAAAGAGCAGAAAATAACATCCTTCATCGAGGCGATCGCAACGGCCCTGTCGATCAGTTCGAGCGGTGTTACACAAACCGGACATCCGGGCCCGTGGACTAATTCGATCCTCTCGGGAAGCAACTCGTCGATGCCGAATTTCACGATCGCGTGCGTTTGCCCTCCGCAGACCTCCATCAGCACGTGCGGTTTTGTCGTGATCTTGTGGATCTCGGCGGACAACTGTTGGGCAAGCTTCGGGTCGCGGTATTCATCTAAATATTTCATGCCGCATTGTCCTCAAGTTCGTGAAGTTCCCCGATTTCTTTAAGATACTCAAAGACCTTCATCGCTTCATCTTCATCAACCTGGCTGATCGCAAAACCGGCGTGAACAATCACATAATCCCCGATTTTGGCTTCCGGAACATACGCTAGCGAGACTTCTTTAAGGATCCCGCCGAAATTCACTTTTCCTTTTCGTGATAAAGGCTCGTCACCTTGAATACTTTCAATTTTTCCAGGTACCGCTAAACACATCGCTTTTGGGTTTCCTTATGTTTCTGTTATTCCTACAAACTTGTCATCCCCGCGAACAGACTGGGTCAAATAGCTATATTTTCGTGTCATTGCGAGTGAGCAATTTTTGTTTTTCAAAAATTACATACGAAGCA
>DAOWBD010000078.1 GCA_030634235.1 Candidatus Omnitrophota bacterium
CGACCGGCGCAAGCAAGGCCTCCATCTGCTCAAGGCTCGTCCCTGTTTTGGCCTCGGCCCGGATATAAAACTCCTCGATCCCCTCTCCTGAAAACATAACAACTTTCAGCTTTGTCGCAAAGGCCGCAAAAATAACTGCCGGAATCAAAACAAAAATAAGAAATCCCAAAACAAAATACCGGTGTTTTAAAGCCTTACACAAGACGCGTAAATACCAGGACGATACTTCCTGGAACCACCGCTTTCCCGGGGTCCCTACATGACTGATGTTTTTAGATCTTGATCCCTTGACAAAAGCAGCTAAATGCGAAGGTAAAATAATAAAACACTCAAAAATGGACGCACTCAAGGCGATGATCACCACCATCGGGATCTGCCTGATGAATTTCCCGATAATATCTGGGATGAACAACAGTGGAGCGAATGCCGCAAATGTGGTTAAGATCGTCGCTGTCACGGGTGCGATGACCTCGGTCGTTCCCCTCACGGCGGCTTCTTTCGGACTCATCCCCCGTTCCACATGGCTATAAACATTCTCAGCCACAATAATACCGTCGTCAACAAGCATCCCTAAGACAATGATCAATCCCAGCATCGACACCAGATTGATGCTGATCCCCATCATGTTCATAAAGAAAAATGTAATAAACAACGAAATCGGGATCCCTAACGCCGTTGTCAGCGCGGGAACCGGATCCAGAAACGTAAAGAGAATAATGACAACCAATACAAAACCGATCATCCCGTTATTCTTGAGAACCCCCAAACGCCGCTTCACATAATACGACATATCATTGGCAATAATGATATCCACCTCTTGCGGTAAGGTCTTCTCAAATCGATCGATCTCATCATTGATCTTCTTAACAACCTTCAAGATATCCGAAGACTCGTTTTTGATCACAACCATGCCTAAGGAACGCTCGCCATTGGTATGCGCGATACGTGTAAGATCTTCAAACGTGCTCTTGACGACAGCCACATCCTTGATGCGCAGCCAGTTGCCCGCATCATTGGCGCGAATGATCACATTCCCAATTTCTTGCACGGATTTAAATTCGCCGGTGGTACGAATATTAAATTCTTCTTTGTCCGTTGTTAAATACCCTCCGGGAAGCGTGATATTGCGCGACTGTAAAGCGCTCATGACCTCATCGATAGAAATATGGAACGCCTTCAATTTATCAGGATCGACCTCAACGTGAAACTCCGGTTCCCGCCACCCTAAACGGTTAACCGTGGCCACCCCGTTGATATTTAAAATAATATCTTCCAGATTCTCCGCATACTGCCGCTTTTCAAATTCCGGAATAGGCCCGGTCAGAGAAATCTCAAGGACAGGAAATTCCTTACTGCGCAGTTCAAAAACAATGGGGTCGTCTTTAACTCCGTCCGGCAGGTTCTGAATACGGTCGACGGCGCGCTCGATATCATCCATCACCTGGTTCTTGTCGCTCGCCTTAGGATCAATGGTAATGCCGATCTCTGAGCGCCCCTCTTCGGATTTGGAATTGATCTCCTTGATGCCGCTAATACCCTTGATCTCTTTCTCGATCGGGATCGTAACGAACTTCTCGACATCTTCGGTAGGCGCTCCGGGATAAATCGTGGTGATGGTGGCGATATCATAATCCACTTGCGGAAAAGCCTCTTTGCGCAAATGAAAAGCAGAAAAGACACCGATCACGATGATCAGAAACGACAGGAGATTGACCAGGAGTGAATTCTTAACTGAAAATTGGGCTAGCTTCACGGTTTAGATCTCTCCTTGAAAATATTCTTTAAGTAATGTTCCTTCTTTTTTGCGTAAGTCCACCAGTGCCCCCTGATAGCGACGGATCGCCTCAGCGACGACACTGCGCGCAAGGACCAGGTCTTCCTGAAAACGGATCACTGTATCCGTATCCGAGCGGCCATAGCCGAAACGTTTCACTTCGCCTTCAAGCTTCTGGGCCTGCAATGATGCGATCTCCTGGCTGTTGGCCGCAATTTCCTTGAACACATTGCAGTCACGCGCCTGGTCGGTAATACCGATGGCAATTTGCCGCTCGAGCAATTTCAATTCTAAAAGCGCCTTGGCCTTCTCGAGCTCGGCCGCTTCCAATTCGCCTTTCGCCGCTCTGTTCTCTAAAGGAAAGGTGATCTTCAAACCCGCAAAGAAATCAGGATTGTTCTCTTCGGTGATCTGGGTTACGGCATGCTTAAAGTGATCCCCGAGGCCGTTTTGCTCGAGGGTCGCGGTCAAATTGATCTCCGGCCACATGTTGTTCTTCTTCATGGTGAGCTTAATATCTTTCGACTCAATCTCTTTGTTCGCCTTTTTATAATCCTGGCGGTTCTCAAAGGCCTTCTTCAGCGCCAGCAGCACTTCTTCCTTGCCATTAGCCGACAGGTCAAAGTTTTCCGTCGGCTCAATATCAACATCCTCCTCAATATTTAAGAGAAGCTTCAGGATATTTGTCTTGGCTTTCACACTGTTCTGCACAAGGAGCAGAGTGTTCTTGCGCGACTTATAATTCGCTTCCGAGGCGATCGCCTCCGGGATCTCGACGAGCCCGTCCTTGAGTTTTTCCTGGTTCAGGTCATAAAGTTTTTTCGCCTCCGCGACCATCTCCTCCTGGATCTTCACCAGCTCGATCTCAAGGACAAGATCCCAATATGCCTTTTGGACCTCGGCGATACTTTGCTCGATCTTATCGAGCGTCGTGTACTCCGTATTCTCGATATCAACAAGCGTGACCTTAACATCACCCCGATCCTGGATCCCGAAGAAATTCTTTCCGAGATCCTGTTCGATCGTCACCCCAAGCGTTGAATCATGGGTCAACGCTGATGAGGCAACGGTCGAGTCGGTCCAGCTCCGGTTATTGGTCATATCAACGCTGACCGTCGTTCCCGTCGGAAGCAATTTCGAAACACCAAGATTATAGTCATTATCAAGGGCCTTGGTCCCGGCAGGCGTCGAAGACTGCTTGCTCTGGTCATTGCGGTACTTGATCTCGGCCTCAAGAACCGTATCATAAATGGACTGCGCGACCTTCTTGTCCGTCCGGGCAATCCACGTGTCATATTTCGTTAATTGAATATCAAAGTTATTGACGAGCGCCAGTTCCGTGGTTTCCTCAAGAGAAAGCTGATAGGCCTTCGGCAGTGCCTGCCCTTCTTCACCGATAGAAACGGACTGCCCAAACAGGCAGAAGACAGCCGTTATTGTCCACACCATTAAATTTCTTCTCATTGCATACCCCTTTGGATCTTCCTTAATATACGCACATAATTGGCTTGGTCCTTCTTTAGCAATTTTGACAGAAGGCCTTCCCATTTTCCTTTGATCGTTGTTTTCAACTTCTTGGCGACCCTTTTTCCCTTAGGCGTCAGGTCCACATTGACAACGCGCCGGTCATTCTTATCGTGAATGCGCCTGACATACCCCAATTTCTCAAGCCGGCTCACGATCCCTGTCGTCGTCGGCGCGGTGATGCCAAGTTTTTGGCTGAGTTCATTAAGCCGGCAGGGTGACGCTTCAGAAAGCGTCATGATCGTAAAGATCTGCGTCTGGGAAATATTGATCGTCTGAAAAAACTTCAAGAAGATATTGCGCGCGATCACGGGCATCAGCACGGATACTTCTTCAGCGATCTGTTTTGTCGTCGGCATCCTTCCCTCCTTGGTAGACCTACCCTTTTTATTAGCGGAACTAATAGTTAGCCTAACTAAATATTAGCATAACAAAGCGGTTTGTCAAGGGCGGAAACGGTGAAAAATTTGAGGCAAAATTTTGGTTAATTTTTCCAACGATAAAGACGGGCCGTCGTCCCCTTGGAAAAGCGGAAAGTATCCTGAGGAAGTTCGAGAAAGCCGTCAGTGCCGGCTAAAGCGGCGTAGTCGCCGGAAGTGCCAGTGAAAACAGGCGTAGATAGAAGGCGACCGTCTTCATCCCCCCTCACCTTAACCGGTAAGAAGTAGGTGCGGTCAGTTTTAACGTCGACGTCCGAATCGAGGACCGCAAACTCCTGTGCCTGCTCACGGGCACCGGACGCCGTGTTGAAATACGGCAAAACATAGCGATAGACACCGACCTGGGTCGAGACAGGATTCCCGGGAAGGGCAAAGACAGGCTTGCCATCGCCGCTCTTACCGAACCAGAAGGGCTTGCCCGGACACTGTTTAACCTGGTGGAACAAGACTTCGACGCCAAGACCGGCGAGCACGTCAGGAATATAGTCGAACTTGCCCATCGAAACGCCGCCGCTTAAGACAATGACATCAAAATGCTCAAGCATTTCCCCGAGGCGCAATCTTAATTCCTCTTTATCATCCCGGAGATGAAAGCGCGTAACCTGATCGTATCCGGATAGTTTCAGCGCTGCTTCAATAACATAGGAGTTCAATTGGCGGATTTGATGCGGCTCCACCTGTTCATTGATACCGACCACTTCATCGCCGGTCCCAACCGCGGCGACCTTAGGGGCTGCCGAAACAAGAACCTCGGCTTTTCCTATCGACGCCGCAATGGCAACCTGCGGCGCTAACAGCCGCGCGCCTTTCTTAAGAAGAACGGTACCGCGCGGATAGTCGGAAGCCTGGGCGTGAACGAACTGCCTGTGAATTGGCTTGACGTCCTCACGGACCATCGCCTTCCCTTCCTTTATACTAACATCCTCGTAGGGAATGACACAGTCGCATCCGCCGGGCAAGACCGCCCCGGTCATCACCTCAAGACAGGTGCTCGAGCCCTCTAACTTTAAAGGCGGGATTCCCGCTTTTTGAACACCTTCGACCGAAAACGTCCTATCGCCTTGCTCCCACGTGTTAAACTTAATCCCGATACCGTCCATCGTCACGCGGTCGAATGGCGGAAGGTCCCTGTCAGCGATGAGATCCTCCTGCAAGACCATCCCGAAGGCATCCTGCAGGGGAACCTGGACGGAAGGAAACTTCTCTATATTAAGGGAAATGATTTTGTCAGCTTCTTCGACAGTGATCATGACATAAACTCCTAGCAGATCCGCGGCAGCTGCTCGCCGCTTAACATATCGATGATGCGGGTCGCCCCGATCTTGCTTTTCATCGTAACAAGAGACGGCGCGTCATCGTTTACCACGCCGATGAAACAGGACCTTTGGCACGCCGGATGGCCCTTCATGATCGAAAGCGCCTTCTCTTGATCCTTCGCGGGAATAAAAGCGGCAAGGCGTCCTTCGTTGGCGACGTAAAGCGGGTCGAGCCCGAGAATTTCGCAAGCCGCCGCCACATCTTCGCGAACAG
>DAOWBD010000110.1 GCA_030634235.1 Candidatus Omnitrophota bacterium
GATTCAAAGCGCGTACCTGGATCAGCAGCCGTATTGCGACCGAAAGCTTCCCCCGGCTTAACAGCAACAGGAGAGTCCTGCTTTTTGAACACATCGACGCCATCAAGAGTGGCAACATTCTTGGTAGATATCGGTTTAACCGGTTCGACAACTTTGGGCGGCTCGGCAACTTTCGATGGCTTGACAACTTTAGGAGGTTCGACGGCTCTCATTGGCATGATGACTTCCGGCAACTCAACGACTTTGGGAATTTCGACAACTTCAGGTGGTTCGACAACTTCAGGTGGTTCGACAACTTCAGGCGGTTCGACGGCTTTCGGAGGTTCGACAACTTCAGGCGGTTTAACGACTTTCGGCGGCTCGACAACTTTCGGCGGCTCGACAACTTTCGGTTCTTCAACGACTTTCGGTGCTTCGACTTCTTCGACCGGAGCAACAGATTGGCCGTCGATCGTCTGGATCTCGTCAAGATAATAGGTAAGCGGAATACCAAGCCCAGTGTCGATCTTGATCAATTCATCATCACGCTCGACGATCTCGCCTTGAATGATCTTTCCCGAGTGCAAATGTACAACCATGGCAAGCGCATTCGCCGTCGAGAAAAGAACAATGCCCATCGTCAGAACGATCGTCCTTCGCGAGCATAATGTCTTGAGAAAACTGAACATATCAACTGGCCTCAGTGTTAACAGGTTGCGGAAGAGTGCTGCTCCAGAAACCGGAGAAGGCGCTCAATGATCGGATCAAGGTCAACAAGCTGCATCAGGTCACGCCGTAATTTTGCGACATCCGGCACGCCTCTCAAATATCCGGAATAGTATTTGCGAAACGGTATAATCCCGTCGCGCATTCCTTTTAACTCGACCGACAGTTTCAGGTGTTCGATACAAACCTCAACCCTTTCCTTGAGCGTCGGTTCGGGAAGGAGTTCTCCCGTCGCCAGCAAATGTTTCGCGCGCGCGAAGAGCCAAGGATTGCCGATCGCCCCGCGGCCGATCATAACCCCGTCACAGCCGGTCTCGAACATGCGCCTGACATCGTCGGGCTCCGTGATGTCGCCGTTGCCGATCAGGGGAATGGATAGGACCTTCTTGATCTTCTCGAGCCATCGCCAGTCGGCCTCGCCGTTGTGGGCCTGACTGCGCGTACGGCAGTGGACGGTCAGCGCCTTCGCGCCGGCCTGCTCGACCATCTTCGCCACATCGAGGATCACGATGTTGTTTGCGTCCCACCCCAGGCGCGTTTTGACGGTCACCGGAAGTTTCGTCGCCTTCACCGTCGACACCACGATACGTTCGAAGTGGGGGAGGTCCTTGAGCAACGCAGCCCCTTCGCCGCGGCTGACGTGATTCTTGACCCAACAACCGCAATTGATATCGATAAAGTCCGGACTAAAGGCCGTCGCGCGCGCTGTCGCTTCCTCCATTGATGTCTCGACGCCACCGAAAAGCTGGATTGCGACCGGACGCTCCTCGTCTGTAATCTGGATCTTTTTGACCGCCCGCGGAATATCACGGATCAGGGCCTCGCAGCTGGTAAATTCGGTGTAGACAATATCCGCTCCCAGACGCTTGCAGATCAAACGGAAGGCCGTATCGGTCACATCCTCCATGGGCGCCAGGGCAATAGGTTTTTCGATTTCAATGGGGCCAATATTCATAATAAGCCCAAGCCTACCAAAATAACCTTGCAAAGTCAAAAAGTATTTGGTACCTTGATACATAAATATTAATATAAAATGACCATTAAAGATATGAAAATCTCTTTTTATACATTCGGTTGCCGGCTTAATCAAAGCGAAACGGCTGTCGTCCGCCAGACTTTCAAGCTTGATGGGGAGCACACGATCGTCGAATTCGGTAAACCGGCCGATGTCGTTGTGGTCAATACCTGCACCGTGACCGAAAACGGCGACACGGACACGCGCCGGCTGGTCAACCGGATCAACCGGACGAATCCGAAGGCGCGCATCGCGCTCGTCGGCTGCCAGGCCCAGATCCAGAAGGATCGGCTCGCCGAGCTGCCGAATGTCGGCTGGGTGATCGGTAACGCGCGGAAGATGGAATTCCTGTCGATTCTCAAGGAAGAGCAAGCCCCGAAGACACCGCGAGTCATCACGCCAACGATCCCACGCGACAGCTTTGAGGTCCCCGCAACCGGAATCGACACCACCCACACACGCGCGAACATCAAGATCCAGGACGGCTGTGACTTTTTCTGCTCATACTGCGAGATCCCGTACGCCCGCGGGCGTGCCCGCAGCCGCACATTTGCGGATATCCTCCTCGAAGCCACCGCACTAACCGCGGCAGGGCACAAGGAATTGATCGTCACGGGGATCAATGTCGGCACTTACCAGAACAGCAAAAAAACCATTCTCGATGTGATCGACGCCCTCGAACAGATCGACGGCCTCGAGCGGATCAGGATCTCGTCGATCGAACCGACAACGATCTCATCGAAACTGATCAAAAAAATGGCCGAAGCTACCAAGCTCTGCCGTCACCTTCACATCCCGCTTCAAAGCGGGAGCGACCCGATCCTTAAAAAGATGAAACGCAAATATACCGTCGAGGAGTTCGGAGACTTTATCCGCAAGGCTCACGACACCGTGCCGCAGATCTGTATCGGGACCGACGTGATCGTCGGATTTCCGGGCGAGACCGAAGATCTCTTCGACGAAACCGCCGAGCGCCTGCGCGAATGGCCCATCAATTACTTTCACGTGTTCAGTTACTCACAGCGAAGCATGGCCAAGAGCCGAAACTTGCCCGAACCGATATCGCAAAAGGCGATCGCGGCCCGCAGCGCGGCCTTACGTGAATTAGGCGCAAGAAAGCGGCGGGTGTTTTACGAATCGTTCATCGGAACAAAGCAAAAAGTTCTTTTCGAGCAATGCAAAAAAGGGTATTGGACGGGATTGACAGATCATTACATCCGCGTTAAGGTAAAATCCGATCAGAAATTGAATAATGTATTTTTAAAAGTCAAAATGGAAAAGCTTGATGATCAATCGATCATCGGAAGGCTGGATCAACCTGATGAGTAATATTGACCCGAACAGAAAAGAAGCAACATTCACGCCTCTTGAAAAAATGAAATTTGATCCGGAAAAAAGCGGGCGCGTTTGCGTTACATACGGCCGGGACAAAATCATGAACCGACAGGTCGTTTCTTTAATCCGCGAGCTCGGGATCAATCCGATTGTCATGCAAGATAAGAACAACAAGTCAAAACCGGTCGCGCAATTTTTTACCGAGAATCCCGATATTACGTTTGCTGTCGCGATCCTATCAGCCGATGATTGGGTCTATCCCAAAGAAGAAAAACCTAAAGACGCCTTCATGTACGCCGATCAAGGAGTTGTTTTTCATCTAGGATTTTGGATCGGACGACTAGGCAGGAATCATGTCTTCGCGCTGTATTATGACCAACGCAGTTTCCGTTGGCCGACAGAACATTTTGACGTGATCTACACGCCGCTGGATAAAAATGACATGTGGAAAAAAGAGCTTGTAAACCGATTGAAAGCAAGCGGCATTGAGTTTAATGCTGAACTGTGACCGATTTAATGCTGAACTATGACCAAAATGAAGCCGAACAACAAGAAGATTTAAAGGAATTTTCTTCTTTTGATACGGTTTCATGTTAAAATTATACTATGAAACGAACAACTTCCGGATTTACCTTAGTCGAAATAATGATTGTTGTACTGATCATCGCGCTTTTAGCCTCGATCGCCATCCCGAATCTCCTTAGGGCCCGCCTTACTGCGCATGATGCCTCGGCCCAAGCCGCTTTAAAGGCGATCAGCACCGCCATGGAGACTTATTTATCCTTAAATACGTCCTATCCTGCGGACACAAACACTTTGTTAATCGCCTCACCACCTTATTTACAGGTCGATTATTTTACCGGCACTCATGGTGGCTTTACGTTTACTGTTGATTCCTTATCAACCCGGATTTATTCGATAACGGCAACACCCGCAAGTGCCAGTCTCGGCAGCCGCAGTTTCACAATTTCAACCGGATCGGTCTTAACCGCCAACTAGTACACTGTCAATCAAGTTTTTGTATCATTCGTCATTGCGAGAAACCTTTAGATTTTATCCAGGTGACGAAGCAATCCCCGAAATATGAAAGATTGCTTTGCCCCCAAAAGCGGGGCTCGCAAAGACGATTGGTTCAA
>DAOWBD010000115.1 GCA_030634235.1 Candidatus Omnitrophota bacterium
ATAGAAGCGGGAATTAAAGGAAAGTCATTAAACGAATTGGCCCAATTTTGCCACAGCATTGCGGTTGAAAAGGGATTTTGGGACGAAGAGCGCAATATCGGCGAAGCGCTTATGTTGATTGTGACGGAACTTGCAGAGGCCATGGAGGCCTACCGGCATCAGGATGATGATCATTTCAAAGAGGAGCTCGCCGATACGTTTATCCGTCTTTTAGACCTCTGCGGCGGATTGAACATTGATATGGAAGAAGAAATCTATACAAAATCGATGCACAATAAAAAAAGGCCTTATAAACATGGGAAGATCTGTTAGAAACGATACGATAAAAAAGATTGTATTGGTTTTTTTGCTTGTGAATATGACGGGGTGTGCTAGCATTACCATTCCTAATTATATCCAGGACAAGAATCCCTACGAGAAGGTCTTTTATGCGTCATTCGACACGGTTCGCGAGGTCACGACAAAAACATTTAAAGAGTCCGGATGGATCATCGAGAAAGAATCTGAGCCGGCGCTTTTTGAGCGGGAGCGAGACTTAAAAAGCGGCACGAAACAAACACTGATCTTTACCGAAGTTCGTCAGGTTCCCTTTTTCGTCGGGTCGAGGTATGCCAGGGTTAACGCGTATATCCATGAGACAGCGAATAATGAAACGCAAGTCGAAATCCGTTATCTGACGGTAACGTCCGTGATGTTCAAAAGTTTTTATGGATATAAGCACGACCAGGCTGTTGAATACCTTTTTAGCAAGATTGAGAAAAATTTGGATCTCTAACAGCTTTTATGGATACGTTTGTTCTCAAAAGTAAGTTCAAACCTATTACGGAACAAATTGATGCCGTTGATCAATTAGTTGAAGGGGTCGCGCGAGAAAAAAAGTCCCAGGTTCTTCTGGGCGTCACGGGTAGCGGTAAGACCTTTACTCTGGCCAATATGATCGAGAAGATCAACCGTCCGACGCTGGTCATTTCCCACAATAAAACATTAGCCGCCCAGCTCTACAGTGAATTTAAAGAGTTCTTCCCCCAAAATGCGGTTGAATATTTTGTCAGCTACTACGATTATTATCAGCCGGAAGCTTATATCCCTCAAACAGACGTTTATATCGAGAAAGACGCCTCGATCAATGACCGTTTAGACCGCTTGCGGCTTTCAGCGACGACGTCGTTGATGTCGCGGCGCGATGTGATCATTGTCGCGAGTGTTTCCTGCATTTACAATCTTGGCTCTCCCGATGATTATAAAGAGTTTCTGCTCTACCTTATGAAGGGGCAGGTGATCGATCGGGACGAGGTCTTGGTCAAGCTGATCGACATTCAATACGAGCGTAATGATTATGAATTCTCGAGGGGAAAAATCCGCGTGCGCGGCGATGTGCTTGAAGTGTATCCGGCGTACCGGCAGGATGCTCTCCGTATCGAATTCTTCGGCGATGAGATCGAGCGGATCAGTCAGATCGATCCGGTATCGGGTAACAGAATCGCGGAGGTCGAGAAAACGGCGATCTATCCGGCGAAACATTTTATTATTTCCCCGCCGCGTATCGAGACGGCGATCGAGGTTATTGAGAAGGAATTAAAGGAGCAATTAAAATATCTTAATAAAAAAGGAAAACTCGCCGAGGCCCAACGGCTTGAGTCGCGGACGAATTACGATATGGAAATGCTCAAAGAGATGGGCTATTGCCATGGTGTCGAGAATTATTCCCGGGCCCTTTCAGGACGGCCATCGGGGAGCCGCCCGTTCTGCCTGTTGGATTATTTTCCGGATGGTTTTCTGACCCTGATTGACGAGTCGCATGTGACCGTTCCCCAGGTCAACGGGATGTACCAAGGCGACCGGGCGCGTAAAGAAACGCTTGTTGAATACGGGTTCCGCCTGCCGTCGTGCCTCGATAACCGTCCTTTGAAATTCAAGGAGTTCATGGATTTGATCGGACAGCGCGTCTATGTTTCGGCGACGCCGAGCGTCTTTGAACGCGAGGACGGCGCGCGCGGGATTGTCGAGCAGATCATACGCCCGACGGGGATCGTCGATCCGCCCATCGAGGTCAGGCCGACGGCCGGTCAGGTCGATGATCTTGTCGAAGAGGTCAAGAAACGCGCGAAGGTCAATGAACGGGTCCTGATCACGACGCTGACAAAGCGCATGTCCGAGGATCTGTCGCAGTACCTCGAGGAGCAGGGGCTAAAAGTCAAATACCTGCACTCGGATATCAAGACGATCGACCGGACGAAGATCCTCAAAGAGTTGCGGCAAAAAAAGTTCGACTGTCTTGTTGGCGTTAACTTGCTGCGCGAGGGGCTCGACCTGCCCGAAGTAAGTTTGGTCGCGATCCTTGACGCTGACAAACAGGGATTCCTACGGTCGCAAACGTCATTGATCCAGGTCTCCGGGCGCGCGGCGCGTAATGTTAACGGGCTTGTGATTATGTATGCCGATACGGTGAGCGCGGCCATGAAAGCGACGATCAGCGAGTGCGATCGGCGTCGTCAGATACAACTGGCCTTTAACGAAGAGCACAATATTACGCCGCAGACGATCAAGAAAGCGATCCGCGATGGCATTGAGGAGCTTGACGAGGAGGAAGCCGAGAAGGTTGTTTGGTTGGCCGTCGGGCAAAGTGAGGAAGAATATACATTCTCGAACGTCATTGCAAAGCTCGAGCGTGAAATGGAATTAGCCGCGAGGAACCTGCAGTTCGAGCGCGCGGCCTCGATCCGTGATAAGATCAAAGAGATCAAGAGCGGTCTTAAACTGTAAAGGAAGAAAAATGATACTTACTGTGGATATAGGAAATACGACTGTTTCGTTCGGCGTGCTCAGAGGCCAGCGTGTGGCCGAGATGGTTACGACGGAAATAAGTGTGCCTAAACCTAAATTGCGTCTGGAATTGAAAAAGATATTGGGATGTATAAAGAAAAAATTTCCGAACTTTGAATGTGCCATTATCTGCAGCGTTGTTCCGGGGGTTTTGGATCTATGCGAAAAAGCTATCCGTCAGCATCTAAAAATAAAACCGATCATAGTTGGAAGAGACGTCAAAGTTCCGATGAAGAACAATTATCGCAATCCGAAACAGGTCGGACAGGACCGGTTGGTGTGTGCCTATGCGGCGAAATGTCTCTACGGCCAGCCTGCGATCGTTATTGATTTCGGGACTGCAACGACCTTTGATGTGATTTCCCGTCAGGGAAGTTATGAAGGAGGCATTATCGTCTCCGGGATCCGTTTGTCTGCGGAATCGCTTTTCCAGAAGACGGCATTGCTACCTAAGATCAGCACGATCAAAGGCCCGCACACGTTGATCGGAAAAGATACGCAGGAAAGCATACTCAGCGGAATATTTTTCGGATATGGGGCCATGTGCTGCGGCTTGATCGATCAGATTGCAAAAAAGATAAAGGGAAGGCCGAAGGTCGTCGTTACGGGAGGATATACCCGTTTGATGAAAAAGTTCATTTCCAAAAAAGCCACGAAAATCGACAAAGATCTTGTTTTTAAAGGGATGGGTTTGTTACACTCCAGGAAAGTACAAAACGCGGAGAGTGCGAAAAATCACTGAAAACTATACCTTTCGGTCCTTCGATTTTACTCAGGATCGAACACTGAGCGAAGTCGAATGTGTCGGGTACTGCTTTTTATCTCAACTTCGAATTAGAGAAAGGCAATCTTAACGATTTTAATTGAAAAATACGCGAAAATGCAGATTTGAGATCAGATCAGAGATAAATTTGCCTAATAGTAATATATATGGTATTCTTTCTTTAAATCGAAGTATTAGGATGTGTAACATCTATTCCTGAGTTTTACTCATGCCACGGAGGAACTAATGGTTTAGCCGAATGGTATTATTATTTGCCAAGCCGGCAGTGTTCTATGCGTGGCTTTTTTATTGTAAACAAGAAGAAATATTCTGCATTCCGATATATATCCAATCTATTAGTATGCCTTCTGACGGTTTCCCTCGTATTTAGTCCCGTGGCCAGTTATGCCCAG
>DAOWBD010000085.1 GCA_030634235.1 Candidatus Omnitrophota bacterium
ATCCCGTTCGATCAGCAACTGCCCGCATTCGCCGCAATAGGTGCTTTGCCCTTTAGGGTCATCGACATTGCCGGTATAAACATGTTTGATCCCTTTGGCGATCGCGATATGACGGGCCCTCGTCAGGCTCGACGGTGGCGTCGCGGGAATCCCGAGCATCCGAAAATCCGGATGGAACGCCGAGAAATGCAAAGGCACGTCCGTGCCGAGCTGCCCGGCGATCCACGCGCACATCGCGTCGATCTCCCCGTCGCTGTCGTTCTGGCCGGGGATGATCAGCATCGTGATCTCGAACCAAACCTTCGTCTTTTGCTTCAAATATATTAACGTATCGAGAACCGGCTGCAAGGCCCCTGAAGCGTGATTCCTGTAAAAGTCATCACTGAAGGCCTTCAAGTCGACATTAGCCGCGTCCATATGCTCGAAGAATTCCGGTCGCGCTTCGTCCGTGATGTAACCGGCCGTCACAGCGACCGTTTTGATCCCAAGCACGTGGCAGGCCTTTGCGATATCGACGGCATACTCGGTAAAAATGACAGGGTCATTATAAGTGAACGCCACACTTTTGCAACCCTTGGCCTTAGCACATTGCGCGATGGCCTCGGGAGAAGCCTCGTCGGTCAAGCTATCCCACTGCCGCGATTTACTGATGTTCCAATTCTGGCAGAACTTGCAGCCCAGGTTGCACCCGGTCGTCCCGAACGACAACACCGCGGTGCCGGGATAAAAATGATTGAGCGGTTTCTTTTCGATAGGGTCGATGCAGAACCCGCTGCTGCGTCCATACGTCGTTAAGACGATCTTCCCGTCAATATTCTGGCGGACAAAACAAAATCCCCGCTGCCCTTGTCTTAGCAGGCAATGTCGGGGACATAATTGACACAGCACTCGGCCATCATCCTGCATTGTCCAATAACGTCCGATGTAATCTTGAGGATTCATGGCGTTAATCACTGTTCATTTTTCTTTTAATCCATTTTATACGTCCAGGCCTTGAAGGGCTTGAATTCGAAATGCTTTAGCGGTATATCAAAATAGACGTTTCCCGCTTCTCGAAAATAGTCCAAAACAGCAATTTCCCTTAAATACCAACCGACGCCATCATCTCTCCGGAAAGCAATCTCGTCCGCATAAATAAAGGCGCAATATTCAGCTCCCTCGCTCTCCATGTCCGTATCGAAATAGACAGGGACGCGATTCCCGCCGGTTAAAGGCTTAACGTTCTTGTAAGTCGATAATCTTCCTGTCTCGACGCCAAAAAGGCTGATCTTCATGGTATCGCCGTCGATATTCGCGTTACCTTCATAGGTTCCCGTTATTCGAAGAGGGATCGCCTCGGTCAGGCCCTGTTCTTTTTTCGCCGCGCACGCCGAAAGCGTCAGAACCAAAAGGAATGCGAATAAAACTTTACTGTTCTTTGCCGCCCTAAGAATCTGCATTTAAAATTACTTCCTTTCCTTTACAAAAAGCGGCAGAGACGCCATGCTTTTCCCGCCGATAGACAGGTCAATTGAATACTCGCCGTACTTCTGAAGTTTTAAACCCTGGATATTAAGAATCAAATTGGCCGAGCTGGATCGCTGCCCACCGGGATAACTAATGTTGACCGTTCCTTTGGTCGGCGGGACAACATGTTTTCCATCGGCATCAACGAGCTTGACGGAAACCTCGTGCTTCTCCCCCTCGCTCGAATAGAACCGGACCCTCAGCGCGACCGTGCACTGCGGATGAACGACCGGCATCTTCTTCACCCAGATCGTGTCGAAGGCGCCCAGCATGTTAAGCTTCCCTTCGCCCGACGTCGCCGCATCACATAATGAAAATACCTCTATTTGCATATCATTGCCCTCTCGTTTACGATACTGCCGTTTGGTCTTTATGCTTGGATATTTCTTTTAACGTTTCCACCTCAAGGCCGAATTCCTCGGCCTGACTGAGCGCGCGCTCGAGCCTTGCCGGCGCCGAGCGCCCCATGCATTTGTGATCGAGGTCGCCGTTAAACGCCTCGACCATGCCGTCGATCAGTTTCTGCCGGTCCAGTTCCTTTCCGATCAGACGGAATTGAATGTCCATGACATCCCCGGCGACGCCGCGCGCGAAATCCTGATGCTCCGCCCAAAGCTCGCCGACTGTCCCGCCGACCTTCATGCCCGCGATGTTGACCGTCAGGATGTAGACATTCTTGGCTACCAGTTCAGAAAGCATTGCGTCCTCATCAGCGACGACGGTGCAGTCAATGTTGATCGCGTTTAAAGCCTCCTTAACGATTTCCGCATGCGGCCCGAAGACAGGCGACGGAATAATGACCTTCACGTCCTGGCCCCGCTTCTTCTCGGACCACATGGAAATGACCGTCGGGTTTACGATGTTATGCGCCTGCCAATCTCTCGGCAAAAGTTCATTCTGTAACAGGATCAGCCGGTCGCGCCAGCCTTCGGGAACAGACTCTAAAACAGCGTGAAGATCTTTCTCCGCAACCCCGACAATAACCGCCAGCGGATCGGTCATTTCGCCGTAAACACTGTTAATATCGGTCCCCTGCTCGACGGGATAAACAGGATACCCCGCCCTAAGGAATCCCCTGGCAAAAACACCTCCCATTTCTCCAACCCCGATTAACACAACTGCTTTTCCCATAACATCATCCTTTCTATTTATCAATACCGCCTTGATAATGCAAGGCGATCCATACCGTTTCTGTATTTGCCTCCGTCCACTCGACGCGATGCCTCACATGCGCGGGTATTTGCAAATGATCTCCCGGCTTTAAAATGACGCCCTCTGCGTTTCCATCGACGAGGATCCCGGCGCTCCCTTCAAGAAGGATCACCCACTCGTCCCTGTCTTGATCGCACCACTCGCCTTCCGGCGTCGCGTGCCCTTTCGAGACGATCCGCTCGAGCCTGAACGCGCCGCCGCGCGCGATCTCGTCGAACAATTCCTCAGGAAGCTCTTTTGGAATTTGATCGTAAATATTGGGCATGACCCACCTCTCCCTTTTGCACCTTCAAAATTAAAGATATTATAGCGACTTGTCGAAATCCTGTCGAATGTTATCTATTGTGATCCAAGGTTCGGGGAAGTCTTGAGGCGAACTTCGCATCGAGTTTCAGAAAGCCCCGCTCGAGGCGGTGAGCCGAAAGGCTTCCCCGGGCATTAGGACAATCTGAGCCACTTGAGCGAGAAGGCTTCTCCAAGACATAAAACAAACTCTCCACACAAAAGGAGCAGGCGGTTAGGCCTGCCCCTTGTCATCGCAAGTTGCGATTGTTTACTTAAGCGCTTGGTCAATGTCAGCGAGGATATCGTCGATGCCCTCGATCCCGACAGATAAGCGGATGTAATCCGGCGTTACGCCCGTTGCCTTCTGCTCCTTTTCGGACAGCTGCGAGTGCGTTGTCGTCGCCGGATGGATAGCCAGCGTCTTCGCGTCCCCGATGTTCGCCAAGTGCGAGATCAGCTTCAGGGACTCGATGAACTTCTTGCCCGCCTCCGCCCCACCTTTGATCCCGAATCCGACGATCCCGCCGGCGCCTTTCGGCAGATATTCATCGGCAAGTTTCTTGTACGGACTATCGGACAGCCCCGGATAATTGACCCACATCACTTTCGGATGTTTCTTCAGGTGCTCGGCGACCTTCAGCGCGTTCTCGCAATGACGCGCCATGCGCAAATGCAGCGTTTCGAGCCCCTGGAGGAACAGGAACGAATTAAACGGCGACACCGCCGGCCCCATCGAGCGCAGCAAAGACACGCGCGCCTTGATAATGTAGGCAATATTACCGATCGGCTTTAGCGCCTCGACGAAATTGGTCCCGTGATATGCGGGGTCGTCGTCGGCAATGAGCGGGAACTTTCCGTTGGTCCAATCGAACTTGCCCGAATCAACGATCACGCCGCCGATCGACGTGCCGTGGCCGCCGATAAACTTCGTCGCCGAATAGACAGCAATATCGACACCATGGTCAAACACCTTGCACAAGTACGGCGTCGCTGTATTGTCGACGATCAGAGGAATTCCGTTCTTGTGAGCAATATCGGCAACCTTCTTAATATCCAGGACATTGAGCTTAGGATTCCCGACGATCTCCGCATAGACGGCCTTCGTCTTATCCGTGATGGCCGCTTCTAAAGCGGAGGTATCCTCAGAGTCGACAAACGTGGCCTTGATGCCGAAACGCGGGAAAACATTATGGAACAATGAATACGTCCCGCCGTAAAGATTATCCGTAGCGACAATCTCATCGCCGCATTGAGCGATATTCAATATCGAGATCATGATCGCGGACATCCCGCTGGCAACGCCTAAAGCCGCAACACCGCCGCCGAGTGCGGACATTCTCTTCTCGAAGACATCGGTCGTCGGGTTCATCAGCCGCGTGTAGATATTGCCGAATTCCTTCAGGGCAAAAAGGTTCGCGGCGTGCTCCGTCGATTTAAAGTTGAACGACGTCGTCTGGTAGATCGGCGTGACGCGCGCACCGGTGGTCGGATCGGGCTCCTGCCCGCCGTGCAATAAAATGGATTCTGTATTCAACTGATTATCTATTTGTGACATGATTTGTTCCTTTATTTAAGCGTAATTATTAATTTAAATTCGTCTGTAGTATATCAAGAAGGCTTGGGAATGCAAAGAAGGATTTTTTCCTCCCACAGGAACAAATTGTCAGGAACGAATTGTTTCCTTTACTAATGATTTCTTTTCCCATAGAATAATTGACATATGGGAAAGCAAGACGCCACAGAATTAAAGAAAAGCTTCTCTATTATCTTCAAGCAGTTTCTGCGTATTTACAAAATCCTTCCCCGTGAAGTCATTGCCTTTATCCTTCTAGCTGTCGTCAGCATGGCCTGCTTGTTCGCGTTTGTCGACTTAGCTCCAACGGTTGATGATAACCTTTTCTTCTCTAGTGATGATCCGCAATTCCAGAGCGAACATTTGATCGACCGCCTCTTTGTCCGCAAAGACGCCCAGCTCATTATCTCCGTAACAGGAAAGATCAC
>DAOWBD010000130.1 GCA_030634235.1 Candidatus Omnitrophota bacterium
AAATCACTCGCACGACTCTCTTGCGCCGAACAATCTTACATTTTCCACATAATCTTTTAACTGATGCTTTTACTCTCCTTTTATTTACTTCTGTATGTTATGCGCCAGCGCGAGCGTTCATCGGGCGATAATTCGAGTTTAACTTTATCTCCGGGAAGAATCCGGATAAAGTGTTTACGGATCTTGCCCGATATATGCGCTAGAACAATATGCCCGTTCTCAAGCTCCACACGAAACATCGCATTTGGCAATGCCTCTTTGATGATCCCCTCAACCTCAATAAGTTCTTCTTTAGCCATTAAATAACTATTTGGTTAAAACTTCTGCAACGTCTTTCCCAATAGCAATTGTATGCTCAAAATGAGCTGACGGATTTCCGTCTTCCGTCACCACTGTCCATCCGTCGGTCATGATCTTCGTCGGAGCTTTTCCAAAGTTAACCATCGGTTCAATTGCCAGAACCATTCCTTCCTTCAAGACCGGCCCTTTATGCGGCGGGCCGAAATTCGGGATCTCCGGATCCTCGTGAAGATGCTTTCCGATACCGTGCCCAACAAACTCCCTCACAACGGAGAATTGGCTCGCTTCAACATATTTCTGGACTGCGTGGGATATATCCGAAAGATGATTGCCGGCACGTGCCTGGTCAATACCCTCAAGCAATGATTCGAGCGTGACATCCATTAACCGCTGCAAATCTTTTCTAACCGTACCAATGCCAACTGTCATCGCCGTGTCAGAGTAATACCCCTTATAAATAATCCCAACATCGACGCTGGCAATGTCACCGTCTTTCAATATCCGATCGCCCGGAATACCGTGCACAACTTCGTCATTTACCGAAAGACACACACAACACGGAAAACCGCGATAACCTTTGAAAGCGGGGATAACCTTGTGCGCCTCGATCAGCTCCTCGGCCTTTTGGTCGACCTCACGTGTCGTCATCCCAGATTTTAAAGAACATTTTATTTCACGAACGACCGACGCGAGGATCGCTCCGGCCTCACGCATGATTTTTAATTCTTCCGGCGTTTTAATGCTGATTGAACTATCGGTCGCCATTAAATATTTTCATTAGACTCTCTTGAACTTCCTGAGAATCTCTATCTGCATCTACTTTTTTAAGTTTTCCCTGATCCTCATAATACTCGATAACTGGCTTTGTATTATCCAGATACACATCCATACGCGTCTGTATCGTCTCTTCATTGTCATCCGGTCGCTGATAAACCTCGCCACCGCATTCATTGCAAATCCCTTCTTCTTTCGGCGGGTTATTTTTCATGTGAAAAATAGCACCGCAATTGCGGCAGATCCGACGGCCTGTCAGCCGTTTAATAACGACAGGCAAAGATGCATCAAGATAAATCACCTGATCCACTGGCTTTTGTAGATCATTGAGAAGCGCATCAAGGTCTTTCGCCTGGACTTCAGTTCGCGGAAAACCATCAAGCATATATCCTTTATCAATGGCGCAATCGCTGGAAAACTTATTTTCAATGAGCTTGATGACGACTTCGTCAGGGACAAGTCCGCCGCTCTCAACATACTGTTTCACTTCCTGCCCAAGAGACGTGTTGTTCTTCATTTCCTCACGGAGAATATCACCGGTCGAAACATGCGGAATACCAAGTTCTTTATTTAAAAAAGATGCTAATGTGCCCTTGCCGGCTCCCGGCGGTCCTAACAAAACTAACCTCATCGTCTCCCCTTTATATGGCCGGATTTCATAAACCCATCATAATGCCGCATGACAAGATGGGATTCAATTTGTTTCATCGTATCTAACATAACCCCGACAGTAATCAGCACACCGGTCCCGCCAAAGAACGAGGCCACTAAATACGGGACCCTGAAGGATGCCATGATCGCATCCGGCATGACCGCAATACACATAATGAACATAGCCCCGGCTAATGTGATCCGTGTCATGACAAAATCAAGATAATCGGCCGTTTGCGTACCAGGACGGACTCCCGGAACAAACCCTCCATGCTTCTTCATGTTCTCCGCAACATCAACCGGATTAAAAACAATCGCTGTATAAAAATAACAGAAGAATACAATTAAAATCCCATAAAGCACGTAATACCATGGACTGCCCCGGGTAAAAATACTCGCCAGCGATTGAAATCCCTCATTCGGAATAAAACTCGCCAGTGTCGCCGGGAACAAAATAATCGACTGTGCAAAAATGATCGCAATAACACCGGACGTATCGACCTTAAGCGGAATATAAGTGTTCTGTCCACCGTAGACCTTTCTTCCGACAATGCGCCGGGCATATTGAACAGGAATCTTGCGTTGCGCTTGGGTGATCAACGTAATGGAAATAACCACTCCCACTAAGAAAAAGATCATAATCAAAAGCGTCAACGGTTGCAGCTGGCTTCCACCGGTAGCTGAAGGCGATAGTAATTGTATCAAATTCTGAAGAGCTGACGGAGCCGCAGAAATAATACCAGCGGTAATGATCAGGGATATCCCGTTACCGATCCCTTTTTCTTGAATCTGCTCGCCGAGCCACATCAAAAGCAATGTTCCACTTGACAGTGTCAGGACCGTTACAATGCGAAACGCCCAACCAGGATTGTTCACAACCTGTAATCCACCAAAAACTGTTCCGGATTTATCTTCGAGCCAAAGAGCGATAAAGAATGACTGCACAAGCGCTAAAACCAATGTTCCGTAACGCGTATACTGATTGATCTTATGATAGCCTGCCTGCCCTTCCTTGGATAATTTCTCAAGAGCCGGAATGACAGCCGTCAATAGCTGCATAATGATCGAGCTTGAAATGTAGGGCATAATCCCCAGAGCAAATACGGTCGCTTTTTCAAGCGCACCGCCAGAAAACATATTCATAACCCCGAATATGCTCCCATTTGCCGCCGAGGTCATTTTCTGAAAATATTCGCCTAAAGCCGCTCCATTGACCCCTGGCGTCGGAATGTAACATCCAACACGATATGCCGCAATAATTGCTAAAGTAAAAAGGATCTTCTTCTTTAATTCAGGTATCTTGAAACAATTGGCAAATGCACTTATCATTATTCCTTAGAGGATCCCTCTTCTGTCTTTTCTTCTTTAACAACAGCTTCAATCTTGCCGCCGGCCTTAATAATCTTATCCTGGGCCGTCTTAGAAATGCTTTTGGCCTGAATAACAAGTGACTTGGTAATCTCACCGTCGCCTAAGATCTTAAAAGGCTTGTTTAAACTCTTAATAAGCCCTTTCTGCTTTAGGAATTCCGCATTGATCACAGTGCCATTCTCAAATTGATTTAATCTTACCAAAGGAACAACTTGATTAAGAATTGGTCGATGACTACGGAAACCGACTTTAGGAAGACGGCGGATCAAAGGCATCTGACCGCCTTCGGAGGAACTAACGGTAGCGCGTCCTGTACTGCGCGATTTTTGACCGTTTTCTCCTCTGCCACACGTTTTTCCAACGCCACCTCTGCCTCTACCAACGATTCTCTTTTTCTTCCTAGAATTTTTAGGAGTTTTCAACTCATGCAATTGCATAACTATTACCCTAACTTA
>DAOWBD010000064.1 GCA_030634235.1 Candidatus Omnitrophota bacterium
GGCCCAGAAAAACGGGGCCAGCTCAAAGCCGTGTTTGCCCGCCATAGTCCTGATCTCGTCCATCTTCTCTAATGTAATGTTCCCGCGGCCGTAACTGTAATTCTCAAAACGGTGCTCCAAAGAAAGCAGAATGACCTCGCAGAAACACCCGTAACAAATGCCCGACGACGGCATGCCCATGTCCACCCGCGTATCGATCGGCGTCGGCACCGCGGCGAGGCCGCCTGAGAATACAAAAATATCCTTGCGGTCCGTCGCGGTATAGGAAAGGTTCTTCGGGTAGCCAAGGTCGCAGATCACAGCGCCCGGTTTAAACCATTCGAAACTTAAGATCGAGGAAGACGAATTTGCCGAAGCGATCACGATATCCGCGTCCTTGACGGCTTTTCTATTATCCGTCGTCGCCTCGATCCTGGCTCTTGATTGTTTCTTGAGTTTCCAGTAAAGATTATGCAGATTGGATTTTGTCCTTCCGGTCACAGTAACCTGTTTGGCCTTCATGGAAAGAGCGCTGGCGCAGGCACTGCCGATGTCACCCGTGCCGCCGACGATCGTCACTTTGAGGTCCTTCATGTCCCGGTCAAAAAGTTGCGTGGCCCGCTCGACACCGTCGACCGCTAAAGCCGCCGTGTAGGTATTTCCCGTCGTGATGGGAATATCGACGTCCTCGTTAATCTTGCATCCGAGCCGCTCGCCAACCATCGAGGCAAAGCCGCCTAAAGTGACGATCCCGACGCCGGACTTCTCCGCGAGCTTGCACGCACTCACTACTTTCGAATAAACCATCTGAATGTCCTTAAAGAGCATATCCGGAATAAACGTGCAGAGGATAAAGCAGCCGTGCGTCGTATCCCCGTTGCGCGACTTAAACTCGTCCATTTCATAGAGCTTGAACGACGGAGTGATGCGGAACAGGCCATTTAAGAATTCCTCTGATGGTATCTTGAAATCCGGGTTCATCATCGTTAAACACCTCTCGAGATGCCTCGAATTATAAAAATGCCCTAAAATGCCGAAACCGGCGACCTTGCTAGTGTCGCCCTTTTTGAAACTCGCGTACTTGGTGCTGATCAATCTTTTCTCCAGAGAATCCAATATCGCCTCAAAGTTTCTCGTGACCAGCCCCTTTACATGGGATTCAGCAAAATCTTTAATCCCGGGTATCCCTACACTCAAGTAAACATTTAATACGACCTCGGTGCCCTCGGGATGATCCTGAAAATTCCACGTGCCCTTGAATTCCTTCAAGTCGCCTTCGACCGCCTCGAAATGGATCGCGTTCTCGCCAAGGGAAAGCGTGTCTTGCTCGATCCAGTTGATCGGAAGATCGTCGACAAGGATCCGCCACTTTGTCTTCATGACATTGCGCGCCTTCTCAATAACCTTGACCTCGTCAATGGTAGGCACATGCGCGGCGAATTCCCAGACTTTCGTCACCATGCGAATAACCCGCCATCGCGGCGCGGGAATAATCCGCGAGATCCCTATATGGATTAATTCATGTTGTTCCATTTTTTACTTCCCCTAATCTGTCTTTGCCTTTCTAACTTGGCAATATTCTGCGAAGCAAAAAATTACCTAGGAAGAATCTCGACTAGTTGAGATCCTTCGTATGTTAATCTTGCGATGACAGGATTAGAACGTATAACTGAACGTCACGAGCCCCATGTGCATAATCTGCTCGTATTCGCCATCGATCGTGGCACCGCTTGCCGCGCCGGCAGCATTGTCGACGGTCCGGTCCTCATAAATGAGAGCCGAATAGGCCATATCGATAATAGTGTTCTTCGTTATGTCATATCCGAAACCGGTCGTCAGACCATGGGAATCAGAATCAGGCAAATTGCTTTCCCAGTTCTCCTCGGGAATCGGCGTCGTGTGATAATAATATCCACCCCTGAGCCTGAAGGCCTCGGTCCAGTCATACTCAGCCCCGAAACAAAGCGACCAGACATCCTCCCAGTCGCGGCTGGCCGGATTGCCGCCATTTAAGACCGCCGACTGGTTCTCCGTCAGGACTTCGGTGTATTCAATCCATTCCTGCTCAATGCTTGACCAGTCCATCCATTCGGCGTCAAAATTAAGCGTCCATTTGTTATTCGGACGGAAACTGTAACCGATAATAGCACTTTGCGGCAATTCCGATTGAACCGCGATGTTCGTTTCATAAGCCGGCCCGCCGAAAATGCCTAAATAATTCGACCCCTCATCATTTAATTCGTGAAGGAACAATTTTCCCCTGTATTTCTCCTGAATCGGGCTCCTGTACATGAGACCGAACTGATGTCGCTCGTTAAGCTTAAAGAGTGTGGCCAGCCGGTAACCCCATCCCGACGCGTCCGCCTTCAGGTTAAAATCCCCGTCGGCTCCGCCAAGCTGAATAAGCTTTTTGCTCTTATTGGCCACCGAGTAATCATAGTCGGCGCTCATTCCAAATGACCACTGATCATTAAATTTATAGGCCGCCGTGACCATAGTGTCCATATTTTTCACATCCGAATCGGTCGCAACATATTTCGAGAAACTGTCCTCCGCCCAAGATGTACCTAATCCCCAGCTCGAAGTGCCGCCCAATCCGAAGACAAAATCATCCAGGCCGAAGTCACTGACCAAATAGAGATGAGGAACAGGAAAGTTCTGCCGTGTCATT
This sequence comes from Candidatus Omnitrophota bacterium, assembly GCA_030634235.1. GTDB lineage: Bacteria > Omnitrophota > Gorgyraeia > Zapsychrales > Zapsychraceae > 2-02-FULL-52-10. The sequence goes on from DAOWBD010000064.1 coordinate 2,651, forward strand.
TGTGTCTCGTTTCCGGAAAAATCCGTGTAGGAAACAGACGGGGCAATTACCCCGAATCCTGCTGAAAGGTGACTTGATCCCTTAAGCTGCGTCAACCCGGCCGGATTATAGTAGATGGCGGACGGATTATTCGCCTCACCGACGAATGCCGTCCCCTTGCCCATGGCCTCGGAATCAGGCAGTTCCACCCTGTACCCGCCGGCTCCTGCAGCAAACGTATTACCAACCGCTGCGAAAATGACAAAGACCACGATTATTACGACTTTTTTCCAACTTGACCACATGATCTCCCCCTTTTTATACGGTTATCCAAATTTATTTCTTACCTGCACCATTCATCTTCTCATCAATCCAAAGGTCAATGTGTTTCGCGGAAAAACGCCAGTCGGAGCCGATCTTAAAAGCAGGGATTGTCCCCCTTTGGGCATACTTGTATATAGTCGAAGTATGCACACCGAGATAATCGGCCACTTGTTTAATATTCATGACTTTTTTCCCACTATCACAAACAGTTTTCCCCTGCCCAGACATAATTCTTCCTTTCAGGTTAAGTCTAATTAACTCACGTTAATCTTTTCTATAAAAATACTATAAAGTATATTTCTATATTAATATTTATTATGTTATACAAATAGTTAGGGGTCAATGATTTTTGGGGATTTCTCAATTTCGGGGGGATTTCTATCCGCCGTCTTCAAAACCGGGATAGAGTAGCATTCCGCCATCGACAAACAGCGTTGTGCCGTTGACATAATCGGATTCGTCGGACGCCAGCCAGACCGCCGCGGGGCCGATGTCTTCGGGTTCGCCGACGCGCTTGGCGGGGATCAGTTTCAAAAGCTCTTGCTCAGCCTCAGGCGTCGACCAGGCGGCCGTATTGATCGGGGTTTTGATGGCCCCGGGCCCGATGCTGTTGACGCGGATCTTAAGCGGCGCGAGCTCCTGCGCCATGCTCTTCATCATAAGCATCACGCCTCCTTTCGACGCCGCGTAATTCACGTGCCCCGCCCAGGGAATCACTTCATGGACAGAACTCATACAAATGATCTTTCCGACAGCACGGGAAACCTCCGGCACAACGCCCCGCCGCTTGAATTCTTTGACCGCCTCGCGCGCGCACAAGAACTGCCCCGTCAAGTTGACATCGATTACTATCTGCCACTGGGCGAGCGTCATCTCATCAAAAGCCGCGTCCTGCTGAATGCCTGAATTACTAACAAGGATATCGACAGTACCGTATGCGTCGAACATCGCCTTAAACATCGCCTGGACGTCGGCCGGCTGCGAGACATCGGCGCCGAAAGCAAACGCCTCGCTTCCACAATCCTTGATCGCCTTGACCGCTTCCGCCGCGCCCTTTTCATTAGAGCGATAATTGATGACGACGGACGCGCCAGCCTGCCCTAACGCGACCGCGACGGCCTTGCCGATCCCTGAACTCGCGCCGGTCACTAATGCCTTTTGACCTTTAAGCGGTTTTATAATGGAATAACCCGGAACTTTGTTGGAAGAATTTTGATCGTGGCTGGCGTTCATCATAAAGACAGTTTGTCGATATCTTCGGGCTTTTTGATATTGTGGACCTTCAATTCGGGATTGATCTTGCGGATAAGCCCTTTAAGGACATTGCCCGGACCGATCTCGATGAAATCGGTAACTCCCTGGCCGGCGATGTATTCAATAGAATCGACCCACTGCACCGACGACGTGATCTGACGCGCAAGATTGCCGCGGATCGCCTCGGGCGCTTCCGCCGGTTTGCCGTCGACATTGCTGACGATAGGAAACGACGGCGCCTGAAACGCCGCCTCGCCGAGAGCCCCCTCAAAATTCGGAACCGCCGGCTGCATAAGGCTCGAGTGAAAAGCGCCGCTGACATCGAGCGGGATCACGCGCTTCGCCCCCTGCTCTTCGATAATCTTCGCGGCCGCCACAACTTTTTCCTCCTCGCCTGTAATGACAATCTGCTCAAGCGAATTGAAGTTAGCAACCTGCGCGCCGGTCTCCGCGCAAATAGCGATGAGCTTCTCGCGGTCGAACCCGATGACCGCCGTCATAGCGCCTTTCGCCAAGTGCGTCGCCTCTTCCATAAAAGCGGAGCGTCGCTCAACAAGCTTCAGCGCCTCGGCGAACGACAGCGCACCCGCGGCGGCAACTGCAGTGCACTCGCCTAAACTGAGCCCGCAGGCAAATTGGGGTTCGATATTTTGGAACTTAGAATGCGCTTGAAACGCGCGAAGGGCGGCAATGCTGTAGGTAAAGATCGCGGGCTGGCAGAATGCCGTCGAGGTCAACTTTTCCTGCGGCCCGTTGAAGATCACGTCGGTTAAACCGTTGATGACCTCGTCAGCCTGGTCAAAAATCCGTTTTGCTTCGGGCGAAGCGTCGTAAAACTCCCGTCCCATACCAACGGCTTGAGCGCCTTGTCCCGGAAATATATATGCAATTTTTACCACAAGAATATTCCACGTCTTACATCTTACGTTTAATTAGAATCGAACAACATTTGCCGCGCTCACGAGGCCGGCGCCGAACGTTACCAGCACAACATTGCTGCCACGTTTAATCTTCCCCTGATCGACCGCTTCATAAAGCGCGACCGCTGTCGAGGCGGAAGACATGTTGCCATACTTATGAATATTGACAAAAATCTTATCTTTCGGTAAACCTAACTTTTTCGCGACGGCGCTAATAATCCGATCATTCGCCTGATGAGGCACCAAACAATCAATATCGACAAGTTTTAATTTAGCTCTTTTGATCGCGATCAGCGCAGCTTTGGCCATCGAGTTGACCGCAACCTTAAAAAGTTCCTTGCCCAGCATCGCAATGCGCGGCAGCTCCATCGTCGTTGCTATCTGGTCGAGCGATTTTCTATCTTTAGCGACGACCTCCATCATCTCGCCAAAATGTCCCTCAGCATGCAGGTATTCCGACAGGATCCCGCGATTGCCCCTCACCTTCGACAAAACACAGGCACCGGCGCCGTCTCCGAAGAGAACACAAGTGCTGCGGTCATTCCAATCCATGAACGGCGTAATTTTCTCGGAAGCAATAACAAGAGCGTTCTTGAACACGCCGCTTTGAATGAACTGCTTGGCCGTCGTTATACCGTAAAGGTATCCCGAACAGGCCGCGCCGATATCAAAAGCCGCCGCGTGACGCGCATGAATAGCTTTTTGAACCAGACAGGCCACTGACGGAAAACTGGTGTCCGGGCTTATAGTCGCCACGATGATCAATTCCACTTTGCTCGGGTCAAGTTTCGCATTTTTAAGAGCCTGCTTAGCCGCCTTCGTGGCCAGGTGGCTGTTACGTTCGTGAGTTCCGGCGACGCGCCGCTCATTGATCCCGGTGCGCGTGATGATCCACTCATTGGTTGTATCCACCATTTTCTCAAGGTCAAAATTCGTCACTTTGCGCTCAGGTAGAAAATGCCCTAAACCGATAATCCCGACGTTGCTCATATATATCCCTTCTTTTCTTAAATAGTTGTGCGTGAAATTCTTTCTGTCATCACA
>DAOWBD010000021.1 GCA_030634235.1 Candidatus Omnitrophota bacterium
CACAACATCCTGCTGGAAGACAATCAAGTTCAGAGCGCGATCAGCGTCCTTAAAGGAATATGCGTTTTCAAGAATTTCAGCGAGGCATCAGAAACTGCAACCCCTGAGACCTTAGAAACCGTCGTTGAACTGGAAGGATAATCGAAGACAGGACCATGAACATTCTGGGCATTGAAACATCTTGTGATGAGACCGCTGCGGCAGTTGTCCGAAACGGTACGTTCGTTCTTTCAAATATTGTTGCCTCAAGTTTAAAGGAGCATGCACAACACGGGGGGATCATCCCCGAGATCGCGTCACGGCGGCAACTGGAATTCATCCATGCGATCACCGAGCGGTCGCTGGCAAAGGCAGGACTGAAACTAAAAAATATCGATGCCGTTGCCGTGACCAACCAGCCGGGACTGATCGGTTCCTTGCTCGTCGGTATTTCGTTCGCGCGCGGATTAAGTTTTGCCATCAACAGGCCTTTGATCGACGTGAACCACATCGAGGCCCATGCGTACGCAAACTTTCTGGAATTTTCCGGAACACAAACAGGAGAGAAGAAGCCCCGAAAAAAACCGGAGTTGCCGGCAATCGCATTAGTTGTTTCCGGCGGTCATACGAACCTCTACCACATAAAAGCCTTCGATCGATTTCGGCTTTTAGGACAGACCCTTGATGACGCGACCGGCGAGGCCTTCGACAAAGTCGCTAAAATTCTCGGTCTTGGATATCCCGGAGGGCCGGCCATCGACCGTCTCGCCAAGAAGGGCGCCAACACGACAATACGTTTCAAGAGCGCAGCATTACCGGATACCTACGACTTTAGTTTTAGCGGCATTAAGACCGCTGTTCTTTACCATCACCGTGACCACGAACATCATAAAGAATTCTCGACGGCCAAGACCGCTTATTCATTTCAGGACAGCGTGGTCTCGATCTTGGCAAAAAAAAGCATCTCGGCCTGCAGGAAACTTAAAATTAAAACCCTCGTGGTCGGAGGAGGAGTCGCAGCGAATACCGCCTTGCGCGCAAAACTCAACGACGAAGCATCAAGATACGATATTAATGTCTATTTTCCGCTTTTATCTTTATGTACGGATAACGCAGCAATGATCGCGGGATTAGGTTTTCACCGAAGAAACGAAAGGAGCGCACAATGACCGAATTCTTTGGGATAATATTTAAAGTTTTGTTATCCATCTTGCTCAGCAGCATCATAGGTTTTGAGCGTGAATTACGCCAAAAGGGAGCCGGCTTACGGACGCACATACTTGTGGGCTTAGGTTCAACATTGATCGTATTGACTTCCTTGCATCTTTTTGATATATACAAAGATGTCACAGACATTGATCCTACACGTATGATCACAGGAATCGTCACCGGTATCGGGTTTTTGTGCGCCGGAACCATCATTCAAGCAGAATCACGCGTGCGGGGACTTACCACCGCAGCCGCTCTTTGGATCGTCTCAGGAGTCGGCATTGCCGTCGGGGCAGGACATTATTCGGCTGCTATTATCGTTTCGATCGTTGTCTTTTTTGTTTTGATCGGCATGCGGTCCGTTGAACATAAATTATCGAAAAAATTTAAAAACAAAATTTCGAAATAAGGAGATCAAAATGAGCCTACGAGGACGAAGAACACCAACACCGGAACAGGACGAAGACAAAACCGTTGAGATCAATGCTCAAATGCAGGGTACCTTGACCTTTAAGGATCCTATCAACCTAAGGATCAACGGAGAATTCAACGGCAGTTTAGAAACAAAAGGAACTCTTTCCATAGGCAACAAAGCAACCGTTGTCGCTAACATCACCGGTGATAATGTTATCATTGCCGGAAAGGTCAATGGCGATATCCTGGCGCATAAGATGCTCACAATCATGCCGACCGCTGTTTTAAAAGGGAACATCTCTACTTCGAAACTCAATATCGTCGAAGGGGCGATCTTCCAGGGGAAATGTCAAATGATCGAAGATGAAGAAATTGGATCGATGGATGCCAACTTGTTAGACATTGACGAAGTTTCCAAATATCTCGAGATCGATATGGACGAAATTGAAGCCTTGGCAAATTCCGGAAAGATCCCCGGCAAGAAATCAGGAAACGATTGGAAATTTGAGCGCTCTCAGATCGACCATTGGGCATCATCAGGAAGAATTAAGTAAGAGCAAAAAGAGAGAAGCAGGAGAAAATGGCAACAAGTCAATTTGTCTCAGTCCGTGAAACAGCCCAGATCCTGTCCATTACCGAAAAAAAGGTCATGGACCTGATCGAAGAGGAAAAACTGCAGGCCTACCGTATCGCTGATAAGTTCTTGCGATTGAAAAGAGCCGATGTGCTAAAATTGCGCAACACGGGAAATATTGTGAAAGAAAACCATCAGATCCCTTACACGCCTGCGGAACGCGTAAAAGACTTTTTCCACTACAATAACTTTTACTTATTCTCCTCGGTCTTAATCCTTGCGCTTTTGTATGTTATCTTTTATACTTAGGTCTCATTTTTCTAAAAACATTCTATTTATCTTATTAATGGCGGGGTAGCTCAGCCTGGTCAGAGCGCACGGTTCATACCCGTGTTGTCGGTGGTTCAAATCCACTCCCCGCTATATTTCGACTCGCTTCGTCCTTCGGCAGGCTCAGGACTCAGCCTGAGCTTGTCGAAGGCCTTCACTCGCTCAATACAAGACCATTGACGACTAAAGTAGGTGAAGCGAGGAGAAGACGAAACCTCGCAGAGACCGAGTCGAAGGATAAACTGAAAGGTTGAATGTAAACCATTCCCCCCCGAACCTACCCTTAGAATAAATCACAGATTTCTTAGTTTTCCCTAGATTTTCATACCTTCCAGTCATAGAATAAACGCACAGTCAAACCTTTTGACCGGAAGGGACATCTCCCTGTCTTATTGGAGTCGTGTCCTTTCGTCAATTCAAAATATCAGGACCCCATGCGCTTTTGGCTTAAACACCTTTTTATCGTTCTATTCCCAATTGTCCTTTGCTCCGGCATTGCATCGGGAGAATCAAATTTTGATTTCTTCTTTAAGAATTCCGAGCAATATAAGGACGTCATTGTCGAGGAAGTCCTCAGCGCTGATATCCTCCGCCTGAAAGGCCGTGTGGGAGAAAAAGGCGAGATCATCAAATTGATCGGCCTGAAAGCCCCGAAAGCGCCTAAGAAAAAGGGAGAGGACATCGATCGTAATGAACTCGGGATCGTAATCAAAGAACCGGTTACTCCGCTGACGCCCATTGAGGAAAAGGCTTTTGAGTTTGCCCGGGAGCTCCTGGAAGGTCAGCATGTCCGCATTGAATTCGACGCGAATAAAGAGGGGGAAAAGCACAGAACGCTGGCTTATGTTTTTTTGCTGGAGAATGATGTTTTTGTTAATGCGGAGATCCTGCGCCATGGTTTCGCGCACTTGAGCATCAGTCCTCCAAATACAAAATATGCCGATAAGCTAAGGGAAGCTTATAAAGAAGCGCGCAAGGAACAACGCGGACTCCAGGGACAATAAATAGCGAGGAACTTTATGCATTTGATCACACGGGTTAAAAGAAACATTCAAACCGCCCAGTTTTTTGGCCGTGGAGATACCGTTATCGTCGGAGTTTCCGGCGGGCCGGATTCCGTCGCCCTCACATACGTCCTGCATGCGCTGCAATATGAAATAGGATTTCATCTGCATATCGCCCACTACAATCATCATTTACGCCGCAGCGCCAATGCGGACCAGAAATTCGTTGAATCTTTGGCGGAGAAGTTAAATGTCCCTTGCTCAGTCGGGCACTGGAAAGACCCGAAAGCCCTCAAGAAGGGTTCGATTGAAGAAGCCGCGCGCAACCACCGGTTCCGGTTCCTTAATCAGCTTGCTAAAAAGATCAATGCCTATGCCGTTGTCCTTGCGCACACGGAAGATGACCTGGCCGAAACCGTTTTGATGCGCATCTTGCGCGGAACGGGGCTTCAAGGATTAAGGGGTATTTTACCGAGAAGGAAGCTGGATAATGTTTGTTTTGTCAGGCCGTTACTGAATGTTAAAAAAGAAACCATCCTCACCTTTTTGAAAAGGAAAAATATCTCCTTCCGTATCGACCCGACAAATCACCAAACAAAATTCTTCCGGAATAAGGTCAGGCTCGAACTGATGCCGCTTTTGGCAAAAAAATACAATCATAATATTCAAGGGCTTCTAACAAATCTTGCCAACAATGCCGGTACGGATTTCGACTATCTCGAGAAACAGGCCCAGAAATTATTTGAAAAACACACAAAATGCGCCGCCGATAAGACAAATGTCCGCATTGACCTGAAGGTCTTTTCCGCACAGCACCCATCCTTAAAACGCATGCTGGTTCGCATGGGGATCCAACTGTTAAAAGGCAATACAAACCGCCTCACCTTGACCCACTTTCACGAAATTGAAGACTTACTCGAAAACCGCCCTAAGGGAACCATTGTAAACCTTCCTCAGGGGATCTACGTCCGTAAAGACATCCGGTATTTGCTCCTATCCCACAACGGATCTTAGACGCAAAAAGCCCCTTCAAGTTTTCCTTCAAATTTTCGGTTGAATTAATTCCCCGTTGATGTAGAATGGTAAGCCTTATAGGAACAACGTAAACGATACACGTTTCTTAAATATTAATACTAGTAGAAAAACAGGATAAAGACAAATATGAGTAAGAACAACTTCAATCGTCCGCGAATGCGGCGCCCAAAAAATGGAATGCCTCCCAAGAAATCACCTCAACAACCTAATAATAACTGGGTATTCTGGATCATTCTGGGTTTTATCTTTCTGATATTAATGAGCCAAAACAATTCCATGGCCCCAATGGGCAAATATCAGGAATTGTCCTATAACGCATTTTATAAGATCCTTGAAGGCGAAAATACAAGCCAGCGCATCAAACAGATCAAACTGGTCGAGAGCACCGAAAATACACTTGAGGGAACCTTTGATGACGAAACGCAGTTTAAAGTTGTCATCCCGCAGAATTATGACGATTCCCTGATCCAACTCATCCGCGCGAACGTTGATGATTTCTCAATCAACCCGCCGGATCTTCTCTGGAGCCAGATCTTCTTCTCTTTTGGCCCGATCATTTTTATCATTTTTATGATTTGGTATTTCTCCCATCGCGGTTCCCAAATGGGCAATAAAGTCTGGTCTTTCGGCAAATCGCGCGCAAAAATGAGCGACCGCAACAACATGCAAACAACCTTTAAAGACGTTGCCGGTGTCGATGAGGCCAAAGAAGAACTTCAAGAGGTCATTGAGTTCCTGATGGAACCGAAGAAATTCGAACGGCTAGGGGGAAAGATCCCGAAAGGCGTTTTGCTGGTCGGCCCGCCCGGTACAGGAAAAACGCTTTTAGCGAAAGCCGTTGCCGGAGAAGCGGAAGTCCCGTTCTTCTCTTTGAGCGGTTCCGACTTTGTCGAGATGTTCGTCGGTGTCGGCGCTTCCCGCGTCCGGGACCTTTTTGAACAGGGAAGGAAGGCGGCCCTGGGATCCGGTAAGGGAGCTATTATCTTTATCGATGAGATCGACGCGGTCGGCCGGCAGCGTTTTGCCGGCATCGGCGGCGGCAATGATGAGCGCGAACAAACGCTCAACGCACTTCTCGTCGAGATGGACGGGTTCACTAATCAAGCCGGATTGATCCTCATTGCGGCGACCAATCGTCCTGACACCCTTGACCCCGCGCTTCTGCGCCCCGGACGTTTCGACCGGCGCATCGTTGTCGGTCTTCCCGACATCAACGGCCGCGAAGGGATCCTCAAGGTCCACACGAAGAGTATCAAACTCGACAGCCACATCAATCTGAAGAAGATCGCACAGCAGACTGTTTATTTTTCCGGCGCCGACTTGGCCAACGTATGTAACGAGGCAGCGCTGCTCGCCTCGCGCCGCGACAAAGACGCCGTCAGTATGGACGAATTCTACGCCGCCGTCGAACGCGTCACGATGGGGCCGGAGAAGAAAAGCCGGACCACCTCGAAGAAGGAAAAAGAAATGACCGCCTATCATGAATCAGGTCATGCGCTGTTGTCACTATTCATTGATGAAGTTGATACCTTCACGAAGGTCTCGATCATCCCGCGTGGCATGGCGGGCGGATACACGCTCGCACCCCCGACGGAAGACAAGCACTACCGCAACAAAACAGAACTGATGGGAGAGCTGACGGTCCTTTTAGGCGGGCTCGTCGGCGAAGAGATCCATGTCAATGATACGTCGACCGGTGTTTCCAACGACCTCGAGCGCGTCGCTCAGACCGCGCGCAACATGATCTGCGTTTACGGCATGAGCAACAAAATGGGAACGCTGGCTTACGGAAAGAACGAATCGTTAGGTTTTCTCGGCCGTGACATCATGAAGCAAAAAGATTACAGCGAGGCAACCGCTAAGATGATCGACGAGGAAGCGCGCGAACTCGTCAACCAATGCTATACGCGCGCGAAAAAACTGCTGAGTGAGAACCGCGAGCATTTGGATAAGCTGGCCCGGGCGCTCGTCGAGAAAGAAGTGATGGACATTGATGAGACGCGCGTGCTCTTAGGCATGGCTCCCGCCGAGGAACCAGCGCCGGAAGAACAACCGGCCGCCCCTGAGGATCCGGTCAAGACCGGCGACGAGCCCGAAACCCCCGAAAACAAAGAAGAGAAGAACACCGATACGCAGGAAACTTAAAAGCCGTGGGACGATCCGCAAACATCCCCAAACGAAAATATTTTACCGTTATCGCCGCATCCACCCGTTTATCTTTAGGACAACAGACACGGATCATGGGTATCGTCAACACAACGCCGGACTCGTTCAGTCAGGATGGCTGTCTTCGCAAATGCCATGCCACGCCCAAAGCAGCGATTTCTCTGGCACAAAAACAGATCAGAGACGGCGCGGATATCATTGACATCGGCGGAGAGTCGACACGCCCCGGAGCACGCCGAATATCCGCAAAGGAGGAGATCGGCCGCGTGATCCCGGTGATCACATCCCTTACAAAAAAAATCAAGGTCCCGATATCCATCGACACTTACAAACCTATCGTCGCTAAGGCCGCGTTAGACGCTGGTGCCAGCATTGTCAATAATATCATGGGCAGCAAACCCGACGTCAACCTCCTGAAGATGATCAAGAACTACAATGCCGCGGTCGTCCTCATGCACATCCGAGGAACGCCAAGAACAATGCAAAAAAATATTCGTTATCGCGATCTCACCGCCGAGATAACCGCCTCTTTGCGAAAATCAATAGAAAAATGCTTGGAAATCGGCATAAAATCGGATAGAATCATAATAGACCCGGGTATTGGGTTTGGTAAGACCGTCGAGCACAATCTGGAAATCCTGAATCGCCTAGGCGATTTTAAAAAACTGAGGCGCCCTCTTTTAATCGGAACCTCCCGTAAATCTTTTATCGGAAAAGTTTTAAACAGGGACGTTCGTGACCGTCTTATCGGAACTGCAGCGAGCGTCTGCGCGAGTATCCTTAACGGTGCTCACATTGTGCGCGTGCACGACGTCAAGGCGATTAAAGAAACTGCCGTTATGACAGACGCCATTATCAACGAACACACCAACGATCGGTCACTATGAGTTTTGTATTCTGGGAAGTTGTTAAACCGCTGCTTGAGATCATGATCCTTTGGATCGTGTTTTATCAAATCCTCGTTTTTTTCGAGGGAACACGCGCGTTTCAAGTCTTTCGCGGAATCATCTATTTGCTCATTGCTTTTTTATTGTTCCAGATCCTCGGGCTGGATACTCTCAACTGGCTCTTAACAAAATTTTTCGCGATCTCGATCATTGCCCTGATCATTATCTTTCAACAGGAATTGCGGCACGGTCTCGCGCGCCTGGGACAGCAGCATCTTTTTAATTTCGGATTGGAAGAGTCCGAGATCGTCGCCATTATCGACGAGATCACATCGGCGTCTTACAAGCTCGCGCGGCAGAAGATCGGCTGCCTGATCGCCATTGAGAGGGAAACGAAATTAAACGCCTATATCGAAAGCGGGATCACAATCGATTCACGCATTTCATCGGAATTGATCCAAAGCGTCTTTAACCCGCAGTCGCCGATCCACGACGGGGGTGTGATCACTCGAGGCAATCGTATCGCCGCGGTTTCATGTTTGTTCCCGTTATCGGATAATCCGAATTTCAGCAAAATCATCGGCACGCGTCACCGTGCCGCTTTAGGGATCACTGAACAAACAGATTCTGTCGTGATCATGGTGTCCGAGGAAACAGCTGAGATCTCAGTCGCGTGCGACGGAAGGTTTATTCCGATCGTCAGCCGCGAGCGCCTGGTCAATATCTTGAAAGACTTATTGATCCCTGAAAGTACGAAGAAAAAAAAGGTATTCCGTAAAGAGACCGCCGTCTCGTAAGAAAATAAACCGCATGAAAAATTTTATTACATACAACATCACACTCAAATTGATCTCTTTGGGGCTGGCGATTATCGTTTGGTTCTACGTCAGCCGCGAGCTGATCAAATAACCAACATCTATTCCTTAAGCCAATGCCAAAACTCGGAGTCAATGTTGATCACGTCGCTACCCTTCGACAGGCCAGGCGGGAGCTCGATCCCGACCCTGTCGTCGCCGCGAAAATCTGCGAGAAGGCCGGGGCCGACAGCATCGTCGCACACCTGCGCGAGGACCGCCGCCATATCAACGACGAGGATATCCGCCGGCTGCGAAAAGCCGTCACGACGCGGTTGAACCTCGAGATGTCGCTGAACAAAGAGATCGTCGCGATCGCAGCACTGATCAAACCGGACGAAGCAACGCTGGTCCCGGAAAAACGGGCCGAAATCACGACGGAGGGAGGGCTCGACGTTGTAAGCCACTTCAACCGCATTGCCAGGGCCGTCGAAACCCTTCAAAAGAAGGACATCGCCGTGAGCCTGTTCATCGACCCCGTTAAGAAGCAAATCAAGCGCGCGCAGGAAAGCGGCGCGACCGTCATCGAACTGCATACAGGCCGCTATGACCTTGCCTCGACGAGGATCGCCCGGAACCGCGAACTGGCGAAGATCAAGGACATGACGCGCTATGCCCGGGGGCTCGGTCTGATCGTCAACGCCGGGCACGGGTTAAAATATCACAACACAAGAGCGATCGCCCGCATCCCGGGGATCAAAGAACTCAACATTGGACACTCGATCATTTCCCGTGCCGTTTTCGTCGGACTAGAAGCGGCCGTCAAGGAAATGGTCAAAATCATTAAGAAATAAACACTATGATCACCGGAACCGGAATTGACATTATCGAAATTGAGCGCCTGCAAAAGGCCCTTGACCGTTGGGGAGAAGATTTCTTGAAGCATATCTTTAACGAAGAGGAGATCGCCTACGCTAAGAATAAGAAATTCCCAGCCCAGCACTATGCCGCCCGGTTTGCCGCCAAGGAAGCCATCTATAAAGCCTTTGGCGATGACAAGACCCTCGGCTGGAAAGACATGACCATCCTCAACGACGAAAACGGAAAACCCTACTGTCAATTAAAGAACAGGGACCCTAAAGGGGAAATTTTAATTTCCATTTCACACACCAAAAATTATGCCGTTGCCAGCGCCATTATCACGTCGTAGATCAAACGTTCACAAAAATTTCTTCGGCCATGTTCTCGTCTTAGCCGGATCGAAACAGATGCTGGGCGCTGCCGCGCTTACCAGTTTAACGGCGCTCCGTTCCGGCGCTGGGCTCGTCACTCTGGGAATCCCTAAAAGTCTTAATGCCGCCGCGCACAAAAAAATTTCCAGCGCGGTCATGACCCTTCCGCTTGCAGAGACACCCGCGCAGACATTGGCCCCGTCAGCATTCAAACAGATCAAGAGCGCTTACTCTTCTTACGACGTGATCGCGATCGGCCCGGGCTTGTCGCGCCATCCCGCCACACAGCGCCTAGCCCTGAAGATTATCGAAACCTCGACGATTCCCCTAATAATCGACGCCGACGCGCTCAACGCCCTGAGCCAATCTTTGAAAAGTTTAACAAAAACTAAAACGCTTAAAATCCTCACGCCTCATCCCGGCGAAATGTCGCGACTAGCCAAAAAGAAAAAAGATTTCATTGAAGACAACCGGCGGGACGTCGCGTGTTCCTTCGCACGAAAACACAACTGCATTCTGCTGCTTAAAGGAAGCCGGACGATTGTCGCTTCTCCGACGGGGAAAACCTATACAAATACGACCGGCAACGCCGGCATGGCCACCGCGGGCAGCGGCGATGTTTTAACCGGAATGATCGCCGCTTTTTGCGCCCAGGGCCTGTCCGGTTTTCAAGCGGCCCAATACGGCGCCTACCTGCACGGTAAAGCCGGAGACCTCGCCGCCAAAGCGAAAACACGGCTGGCCATGATCGCGCCGGACATTATCAATTGCATCCCAAAAGCCATTAAGACAGAACTCTAAAGAGAGAAGATGGAAAACAATAAACTCGTTCCTCCTGATAATGAAAAAAAAGTCCTTCTGCATTGCTGTTGCGCGCCGTGTTCCGGAGGGATCATCGAATCGCTTCTGGAATCCGACATCGACCTAACCGTTCTGTTTTACAACCCCAACATCCATCCGAAGGACGAGTACGAGAAGCGCAAGAACGAGATCGTTCGTTATATCCGTAAGAAAAATATC
>DAOWBD010000114.1 GCA_030634235.1 Candidatus Omnitrophota bacterium
AACTACACCTCTTATCTTAACGTTTTATTATTTGATTTATTCTTGGAGAGGTGTCTGCAGGTTTATCTGAATAAAATTAAGGTAACCTTAACTACACCTCTTATCTTAACGTTTTATTATTTGATTTATTTTTGGAGAGGTGTCTGAGTGGTTGAAGGTGCCGCTCTCGAAAAGCGGTGCGGGGAAACCTGCCCAGGGTTCGAATCCCTGCCTCTCCGCCAAAATATGAAGGCGAGCTCATAGAGCGAGCCTGAATCTTGGGGGTCAAGAGTAGTATTGGTCCTTCCTTAAACAAGCCGGGAACAACCTAATGAGCAAAATGGACTTTGAAGAAATGTGGGGCAAGGCATTAAAGAGCACCGAGATCATTCGTGCGCGCGTGAAGGCTTTATCGATGATGGGCGAGACTCAGGTGCCGTATGTCTTTTTGTCGGAATCTTCCATCAACCTGGGGGATACGGTCGTGCGCAGGGGCGAGGTGCTGGTTGCGAAACCGGCTTTGTTCATTCCGCCGAATAACCCGCAGTTCGAGGGTTTTGAATTCGACAACGAGGAAGATGACTTCGACGAGACCTCGTTCATTAATTTCCTGATCGTCCGGGGGATCTCGATACCGTCGCTGCGTTATGATAACAAGACCAGTTCTTTAGATGTTTATGAGGGAAAGCTTTCTGCTGCGATCAAGCATTATGAGCGTACGCTGCAGCGGCAAGAGGATGTCCGGACGGGATTATTAGCCGGCCCCGAAGATTGCTGGCAGTTCTCTATTTTGATCTTTATTTGTTCTCAGATCATTAAGAACGCCGATCAAGACATCCAGCGTTTGCTCGACGAGTATCATAAGAAAAATAAATGACCCTTAAGGATTGAATAGCCTTAAAGAAAGTGCTTATGCGGACATTCTTGACCGGGTTCTTAGTTGTAACATTCCTGTCTTCTCCTTTCTGTTCTCATGCCTTTGAGGACCGATCTTCCAAACATATCCTTGATAACGGGCTCACTGTTTTAGTGACGGAAATACCGTCGAGCCCGGTCGTGTCGGTCTACGCGCTGATCAAGGCCGGCTCGGCGACCGAAGGAAAGTTTCTTGGGGCCGGGGTCTCGCATTTTCTCGAGCATATGCTTTTTAAGGGGACCCATGGCCGCGATGTCGGCGACCTGGCCGCTTGCATTCAGTCCGTAGGCGGCACGATCAATGCCTCGACGGGAATGGATTACACGATCTACACGATCACCGTTCCTCACGGATCTTTCGATGTTGCGCTCGACATTCTTTCGGACATGTTGGCGAATGCAACGATGGACGCGCAAGAGGTCGAAAGGGAGCGAAATGTTATTTTTAGTGAAATGCGCATGCGTAACGATAATCCCGACGCAAAGATCAACGAACTGACCTTCAAGAATGTTTTCATTACGCATCCTTACCGGCATCCGATTATTGGTTACAGGTCTCTTTTTGCCAAGGTCACGCGGGATGATCTTGTCGAGTATTACAGAGAACGCTATGCGCCGAACAATACGATTATTTCTGTCGCCGGGAAGGTCGATCTTCAAGAAGCCTTTTCAAAGATCAAGAAGGCCTTTGATCCTTTTGAGCGTAGGGCATCTGTTGTCCGGAACCTGCCTCGAGAACCGGAGCAGATCAGCTCGCGACGGTATGACGAAGAATATCCGACGGAACTGACGCGTTTATCCATGTCATTTGGTTCAACAGAGCTTCTTCATCCGGATCTTTACGCTTTAGATGTCCTCGCGAAAATCCTGGGCCAGGGAAAGAGCTCGCGGCTGTATCTCGACGTTTACAAACAACAGGGCTTGGTACACAGTATTTCGGCTTTGAATTACACGCCGATTGACAAGGGGATCTTCTTGGTTAATTGTCTTCTTGAACAGGAAAATGTCGAGGCCGTGATCCAGGCTGTTCTCAAACGGATTGATGAAGTCAAGATCAAAGGGGTTAAGCCAGCGGAGCTGTCGAAGGCCAAGCAGCAAGTTCGCAGCGAACATATTCTCCGTCATAAAACCTCCGCGAGCATCGCTTATGCCCAGGCTGTTGACGAGGCCTTTGCGGGAGATCCTCATTTCTCAAAGAAATATGTTGAAGGCATTGCGCGCGTGACGCTTGATGATATCAAGCGCGTCGCGAAGATGTATCTGGTTGAGTCTGGGATGACGACGGTGATCCTTAAGCCCGAAGGAGAAAAAAAAGATAAAAAAGAAACAACAGAAACTGTCGCCGAAGGAAAGATCGAAAAGCATGTGTTTGATAATGGGTTGACCGTTTTATTAAAAGAGGATGATGCCTTTCCTTTGGTCACCGTTCGCTTGGTTGCGAATGGCGGGATCCGTCAGGAAACAGTCGAGCTTAACGGGCTTTTTGCCATGCTTGCTTCAATGTGGACGAAAGGGACGAAGAACTATTCGGCTAACGTGATCGCCGAGAAAACAGAAAGCCTGGGAATGCGGTTAGGCAGTTTTTCCGGGAGGAACAGTTTCGGATTAAGCCTGGAATTCTTAGCCGAACAATTTCCGGTTGCGTTGGACCTGCTCAAAGAATTAGTAGCCCATCCGATTTTTCCCGAGGATGAGATCACTAAAGTTAAGGAACATATGAGAACCGTTATTCGCGCGCGTGAGGATAATATCTTTGAATCAACGGCGCATGTTCTTAAAAAGACTCTTTTCCTGACCCATCCGTTCCGGCTGGAAGAAGAAGGGACCATCGAATCGGTCGACCGCATAACGCGCAATGACCTAACCGCTTTTTACTCGCGGTTTGTCGTGCCGGGAAATATGGTCCTTTCTGTTTTCGGGGATATTGACGCGCAAAACGTTTTAGATGATATTAAAAAAAGCTTTGATGTTCTTAAGGACGGGGAGGTGACATTAAAGGTTCATAAAGAAGGCCCGCCGGACCACCCTCGGGAAGCAACCTTGACAATGAATAAAGAGCAGGCGATGGTGATGCTCGGATTTCAGGGGCTGACATTTCACGATGAGGATGCTTACGGACTTGAGGTTCTTGTTTCGATTTTAGGGTCGTCGTTCAACGGGCGGCTGTTTGTGAATATTCGTGAACAGTTGGGAAATGCCTACACGCTGGGTGGCAACTTTCTTCCCGGGCCGGATGCGGGATTTGTTTATTTTTATGTCCTGACGACGGAAGAAGAGGCCGGAAAGGTCAAGGACCTCTTGAGTCAAGAGATCCGGCGGTTACAATCCGAACATGTTCCTGACCAGGAATTAAAGGATATCAAGACGTATTTAAAGGGAACATTCAAGGCCTCTCAGGAAACAAGCGCGTCTCTGAATTTCATGGTGAGCCTTGATGAGCTTTACGGGCTAGGGTTTGACCACTATCAGGAATATGACGGGCGTATCGATGATGTAACACGGGAGGATATTCAGCGTTTAGCGAGGGAGTATCTTGACCTCGATAAAGCCGCGATTGTCATGACAATGCCGGAAAAGGCCCGGCCATAGAACCGGTTTTTGTGGGTATCTGCATATTTACAGAGCGGGGTGTTTACATTCGTTGTAAACAATGTTACATTATAAATTGGTCTTTTAAGAACTGATTTGCCGTAAACTTTTTAAAGGTTATTGGATAAGACTATGAATCCGGAACAATGCATTGAATTAGAATTCCGCCTGATCGATTTTCTCAAAGGGAAGATGAACCTGCTGCAGTCCACGGCTGAGCGTGAGGAATTGGTCGGTGGGGCCCTTAAGAAGCTTTTCGAGAAAGGCGAGTTTCCTGCACTTAAATCTGAGCTTGCGAACGAGCATGAACGCGTCGCATTCATTTCCAATTTTCTTTCGTACGGCATTATTACAGAGGTGTTGTGTGACGGGCACGTTGAAGATGTTATTATAAATAACCTCAAGCCGATCTACATCCATCACAGCGAGAAGGGATTTATCGCGACAGAAAAGAATTTCTCAAACCAAAAGGAAGTTGTTCTTTTTATCAAAAAACTTCTGCTGTTTTCCGGAAAAACGGCGGAAAGGAAAATTATCAATGTGGAATTGCCGAATCTTGAGGGGCGGGTCAATATCGC
>DAOWBD010000077.1 GCA_030634235.1 Candidatus Omnitrophota bacterium
ATGATCAATTCCACTTTGCTCGGGTCAAGTTTCGCGTTTTTAAGAGCCTGCTTAGCCGCCTTCGTGGCCAGGTGGCTGTTGCGTTCGTGAGTTCCGGCGACGCGCCGCTCATTGATCCCGGTGCGCGTAATGATCCACTCATTGGTTGTATCCACCATTTTCTCAAGGTCAAAATTCGTCAATTTGCGTTCAGGTAGAAAATGCCCTAAACCGATAATCCCGACGTTGCTCATATATATCCCTTCTTTTCTTAAATAGTTGTGCGTGAAATTCTTTCTGTCATCACACGCAAAATGTCATGTTCAATTTCCCTAATGGTCGCCCGGATCGCATTCTTGATGGCCTTCGGATTTGACCGGCCGTGGCTGATCATGACAATTCCGTTAACACCAAGAAGCGGCGCCCCGCCATACTCTGTATAATCCGCAAGTTTCTTTATATGGTTCAGACGGGACTTCATCATGACCGCGCCAATCATGGCGATCGGGCTCTTGCTGATCTCGCGTCGCAGCAATGCCGCGGCGGACTCCATGAGCCCCTGCGAGATCTTGATCACGATATTTCCCATGACCCCGTCACAAATGATACAATCATGTTCCCCTTTAAAAATGCCGCTGGCCTCGACGTTGCCGTCAAAATCAGCGACGCGCTCTTCCATCATTTTATATATTTCCTTGGCGAACCCGCTTCCTTTACCGGCTTCCTCGCCGATATTGAGCAGGCCGACTCTTGGAGTGTCGACGCCTAAAATTTCTTTTGTATAAACCTGCGCCATCAGCGCCGACTGAAGAAGATGTTCCGGCTTAGGATCAGTATTGGCCCCCACGTCGATCAGAAAGGTGAAGTTTTTCAGCGTCGGAATGACAAGCCCGATCGCGGGCCGCTCGACGCCGTTGAGCATTCCTAAATTGATCGTCGAGGCCGCAACGACAGCGCCGGTATTCCCCGCGCTGACGAACGCGTCAAAGCCATCTTCTTTTAATAGATTAATGCCGACAGCGATGGACGAATCTTTTTTACCGCGAAGGCTGACCGTAGCAGGTTCATGCATCTCGACGGTTGTCGGAGCATGAATGATCTCAATACGGCCCTGAGGATAGTCGTGCTTTTTTAGTTCGGCCTGAACCTTTTCTTCAATACCAACAAGAATGATATTGGCGTCAAACTCTTTGACAGCTTCAACAACACCGGCGACAACCGACTCCGGCGCGAAATCACCGCCCATAGCATCAACAACGATCTTCAAAATAAGTTTCCTCGTTAATGACCTGCCGCTTGTGCCACGTAACCGGGATCACTCGTCACAAGTAACGGGCAACAGATTAGGATTTTTCCGCTGCTTCTTTTTGTTTGATCTCGATGACCGGCTGCCCCTTGTAATACCCGCAGAACGGGCACACACGATGAGGAAGAATCGATCCTTTACATTGCGAACACAAGGCAAAACTCGGAACGGAGGCTCCGTAGTGTGTCCGGCGCTTGCGCTGTCGTTGACGCGAATGTTGTCTTTTTGGATGTGCCATAATAACTCCTGTTATACTATGTTTAAACCCTAAATAACAAATTCCGAATACCAAACAAATTCCAATGACCAAAATTCCAAACAATTTGGTCATTTGTATTTTGGTAATTGTGATTTGCTTGGTATTTGGTGCTTGGTATTTGGAATTTCAGTTACCTGTACCACTGGGTACAGCATGTTTATGTTTGCATTCCTGTGTATTTAAATTAACCCCGCAGTCGACGCAAAGCCCTTTGCAATCGATCCGGCATAAAATGTGCGCCGGCAGGTTCAGGATAAGTTCCTGGCGGATATCCTCGTCCATCTCAATGAACTCGCTATATTTCTTCGCATCAAAGGTCAGCGTAAATTCCGTAGACCAATCCTGCGTGGTCGCCTCTAAACACCGGCCGCAGGTCGCGTCATAACGGCTTTTGGCCGTGATCTTCGCAAGGACCTCGTCATCCCCCCGGATGATCTTCGCGCTGATCTCAAACGGGGAAATGAACGTCAGAATATCTTTCTGCGTCAACCCGATCAGGTCGACGGGAAAGGACTCGTTACAATCCATGCCGTCATTGCCAATACGTCGAACTTGAACTTTCATGCGTTTTTAATCCTTCATTATTTCTTCGTGCCTAATTTTTCCCTAAGCCTCTTTGCGACAGAATCCGGAACGAACGATGTGATATCGGCATCGAGCAAAGCAACTTCCTTGATCAGTTTCGACGACAGGAATGAATAGCCTTCCGACGGCATGAGAAAGACCGTCTCGATATTTCCATCAAGACGGCGGTTCGTTAAAGCCATTTGAAGTTCATATTCAAAGTCCGAGATCATCCGCAGGCCCCGGATCAGAACATTGATCTTCTTCGCGCGGGCGTAGTCGATCACAAGCCCGTCAAAACTCTCAACACGGACATTTCCGATATCGCCGGCGACCTCTTTGACCATCTCGACACGCTCCTGCGTATTAAAAAGCGTGTTCTTGTGAGTACTCTCGGCCACGGCCACAACGACATCGTCAAAGGCATGAGCCGCACGCTTGATCAGATCAATATGCCCGTACGTGACGGGGTCAAAACTGCCGGGATATATAGCTGAACGGCCCACTTGATCACTCCCTGTCTAACAATGCGAGTCTGTATTAATATTACTATTTATATATGGAAAAAAACGTGCTGCCGTACTTTTTCTGTCTAAAAGTAAGAAATTTACCTTGTTTTTCAGGTAGAATTTCTCTTTTTTCATGCTGGATAATGACTGTACAATTGGGCTGTAATATATCATAGCCCCCCAGCGTTTTCAAGGCTTTTTTTGCCAGTCCCAGACCATAAGGAGGGTCGACAAAAATGATATCAAACTTCTTTTCCTGACGGACAAACAGCTTGACCGCGGCAAAAGCGTCGGTTTGGACGACCTCGTACGGGAAGGCGCCGGATGCGTCCGGCCCGATCGATAAAAGAG
This sequence comes from Candidatus Omnitrophota bacterium, assembly GCA_030634235.1. Taxonomy (GTDB): domain Bacteria; phylum Omnitrophota; class Gorgyraeia; order Zapsychrales; family Zapsychraceae; genus 2-02-FULL-52-10. Next base: position 2,969 of record DAOWBD010000077.1, read on the forward strand.
CGATATTTTCATTGATCACCTCCACGCATTTGGGGTCTTTTTCGACCATCGTCGCTTTAACTGCCCCACGGGAAATGGCCTCCAAGCCGATGGCCCCGCTCCCGGCAAAGAGATCCAGCAATGTGATTCCTTCCAAGTCCTGGCCCAGAATATCAAACAGGGCCTCGCGGGCGATACTTTGGGTAGGCCGAATGCCGTTGGGCATAAAGAAGTTACGTCCCTTAAATTGTCCGCCAATTATTTTCACACTTACCCCGCTTTCACATCCTTTAAATACGTCGGATAACGTTTCTTGATTATATCATTAATATACCGGTTCGGCTCCTTAGCCAGTTTCGGGTCATTTTCCGTCAATGTGATCGCCTCCTTGCGGGCGAGCTCGAGAATATCAAGCTGCGTGAGCGGATTAGCGACCTTCAGCTCATTAAGCCCGTGCTGATGACGGCCGAAAAACCGCCCGGGTCCGCGAATCTCAAGGTCATGCTGGGCGATCTCAAAGCCGTTCGTTGTCGAGAGGATCGCCTTGAGGCGGTCGTTCGACTCGGACGTCTCTGCCTCAGCAACGAGCAGGCACAATCCATCGGTCTCACCACGTCCGATGCGCCCGCGTAGCTGATGCAGCTGGGCCAGCCCAAAACGCTCCGCGTTCTCAATAACCATGACGTTCGCGTTGGGCACGTCGACGCCGACTTCGACGACCGTCGTGGCAACGAGAATGTCGATCTCCTTGTCCTTGAACCGGCCCATGATCTCGTGGCTTTCTTTTTGTTTCATCTGCCCGTGAACCAGCCCGATCGAAAGCTTCTTGAACTCCGTCGTCTGAAAATATTTGTACATCTCTTTCGCCGCTTTAAGGTCGAGCTTCTCGGACTCCTCAATGATCGGATAGATCACATAGACCTGCTGGCCCTCGGCGGCCTTCTTGCGAATGAGCCCGTAGACCTCATCGGCCTGTTGATGATTGTAAAGGCGTGTCTCGACCTTCCCGCGGCCCGGCGGCATCTCGTCGATAATCGAGATGTCGAGATCGCCGTAAAGCGTTATACATAACGTGCGTGGGATCGGCGTCGCGGTCATGATCAGGACGTCCGGATTTTTTCCCTTCTCCGCAAGCAGCGCGCGCTGGCGCACGCCGAACTTGTGCTGTTCGTCGATCACCGCAAAACTCAAACTCTTGAAAGCGACCTCGTCATTGATCAGGGCATGGGTCCCGACAACAAGGTCGATCTCGCCATTCTTGATCTGCTCGTAAAGTTTATCCTTCTCGGCCTTCTTGATGCCGCTGATAAAAAGCGCGACCTTCATGTCTTTAAATGTTCCGTCTTCGATCATCGCCTTGATATTCTCGTAATGCTGGCGCGCGAGGATCTCCGTCGGGGCCATGACGCAGGATTGATGGCCGTTCTCAAAAGCCATGACACAACCGAAGATCGCGACGAGCGTCTTGCCCGACCCGACGTCGCCCTGCAGGAGCCGGAGCATCGGAGAGCGCCCTTCCATGTCGGCGCGGATCTCCCGGATCACTTTTTTCTGCGCGCCGGTCAGTTCGAACGGGAACGCGTCGACAAACCGCAGCGCGTGAGCGTCGCTGATCTTATGCGCGATCCCTTTTTTGCACGTGATGCTCAGTCGCCGCAAGATAATCGATATCTGAAAGAAATAAAATTCCTCAAACGAAATGCGGCTTAGGGCATTCTCCTGGTCCTCAAAGCTCTCAGGAAAATGGATGTTGCCGATGCTACGCTTGATATTCGACAAACGGTGTTTATTGCGCAATTCGACCGGAAGCTGTTCGACGAGCCGGTCCTTATATTTTTCAAGGGAAGCTTTGATCGTCCGGCGCAGATAGCGCTGTGTCACGCCCCGCGTCAGCGGATAGATCGGCACGATACGCTTTAAGTTCAGGCCTTCGTCTTCTTCACTCTCGAGGATCTCATACTCCGGCGAGACCATCTGCAGTCGCTCTTTGTACACATCGACCTTCCCGTAGCAGACAACGCGCTTGCCCTCAACGAAATAACGGTCGAGGTACGGCTGGTTGAACCAGATGCAGGAAATACGCCCAGACCCGTCATCCATGGTCATTTGAGAAACATGTTTCTTGGTGTACCAGCTCCGGCGGGAGTCTTTCGCAAGGATCGTCCCGCTGACCGTCTGCCATTCCCCTACTTGGACCTGGGCGATTGGCGTTAAATTGCGCCGGTCCTGATAGCGGCGAGGAAAAAAATACAGCAGGTCCGCGACGCTTTCGATCCCAAGCTGCGCGAACAGTTTCTTCCTGGCCGGGCCGACGCCCTTAACATATTGGACGGAAATGTCTTCGAGAGATTGCATGATCAAACATCCAGGTTCCGGAGCCTTACAATAGAAAAGACAAGGTAAATTCTACCTTGTCTTGCCA
>DAOWBD010000101.1 GCA_030634235.1 Candidatus Omnitrophota bacterium
TCAAAGAAAAGTTAAAGAAATTATTATTGGTTCCATTTAAATTCGAGAATCTAGGCACGCAGATCATTTTTTATCAACCCAATGGTGAATATGAGAATGGATGATTGCGATTGCATTATTCTTTGTGGCGGTTTAGGCACGCGCCTGCAAAGTGTTACCGGGGATACGCCGAAGGTCATGGCTGAGGTCAACGGCGCTCCGTTTCTCGACCTTATCATCGGGCACTTAAAGGATCAGGGCATTGAGCGTATTATTCTTTGCACCGGGCATAAGGCCGATCTCGTCGAGGATTATTACCGCGAACATAATTTTGGGATAACGATCGATTTCTCAAGAGAAGATAAACCTTTGGGGACCGGGGGTGCCTTGAAAAACGCTCAGGAAATTATTTCAAGCGACACGTTCTTTGTTTTTAACGGCGATTCGTTTCTCCCAGCCGATCTTCAGGCCTTGCTGGATTTCCATAAAGAAAAAGATGCTGTTGCCTCCATACTTGTGTCCCGGGTCAGCGAGGCGAAAGACTTCGGAAGTCTAGAGATCGACGCATCCGGCCGGGTCACCGGATTTTGTGAAAAGATCGAGGGAAACGTGCAGCCGTTAGTGAATGCCGGCGTGTATTGTTTTGACCGGGAGGTTTTTTCTTTGATGCCGGAGGAGGAGAACTTTTCTCTTGAGACGAACCTTTTCCCGTCGTTGGTTGGGAAACAATTTTGCGGATACCTGACAGGCCAGAAATTTATGGATATCGGCACGCCGCAACGCTACGAATCCGTGAAAGCGAACCTAAAAAAGGAATAGAACAGTGGAGATCAAGGCGAATAAGAGCGAAACATTTTCGAACAAGGCAAAGTTCAAGGTTCCTTTCGGAACCGTTTCCATCACCGACGATGCCCGTGAAATGATTGACGAAGCGATTACAACCAAATGGGTGACCCGCGGCAAATATGTCCAGGAGTTTGAAGAGCGGTTCGCGCAGTTGTTCGGAGTTAAAGAAGCGGTGGCTGTCAGCAGCGGGACGGATGCCGACGCGATCGCTTGCGCCGTTCTTTATGACTTTGGCGCAGAACGCGGCGATGAGATCATCGTCCCTGCGCTGACATTTGTTGCGACGGGCAATGCTGTCCTCCAGGCGGGTTTTCATCCGGTCTTTGTCGACGTGAACCGGGAGACTTTGAATATTGACCCTCAAAAGATTGAGGAAGCGATCACGCCCCGGACGCGCGCGATCATGCCGGTCCACTTGATGGGCAAGCCGGCGGCGATGGATGAAATTCTTATGATCGCGAAAAAACACAAGCTTCATGTGATCGAAGATGCCGCCGAGGCGCATGGTGCTGAGTATAAGGGCAAGAAGATCGGTTCGATCGGCGAGATGGCCGCGTTGAGCCTTTACGCCGCGCATATCATCACGACGATCGAAGGAGGGATCGTTATTACGGACAATGCGCAAATGGCCGACGCGTTAAGGTCATTGCGCAATCATGGCATCGAGGGGAAATTCCAATTTAAAAGGATCGGCTTCTCGGCGAAGATGAATGAGATCGAGGCGGCCGTCGGGATCGGTAACATAAAAATATTCGATCAGATCTTGGAAAAACGCCGGCGCAACCTGCTTTACTTGATCGAGAAGTTCAAACAGTTCGAGGAGCACTTCATTACGATCAAGGAAGAATCGCATGAGAAGATCGGCCCGCACGCGTTCTCGATCATCGTCAGGGAGGGCGCGAACTTTAAGAAGGATGAGTTTGTTCAATTTATCGAGGACGCCGGAGTGGATTCCCGTAATCTTTTCTATTCCATCCCGACGCAGTGCGCGAATTATGCATTTCTCGGGAAGAAACTCGGGGACTTTCCCGAGGCGGAATATTGTTCGGATAACGGCACGCATATCGGGATCCATCAGGATATTGAGCTCGAAGACCTTGATTATGTCGAGCAGGTTGTGGCGGATTTCCTCCAAACTAAAAGATAGGGCTAAAGGAAGATGCGCATCGCGATCAACTGCCGGTCTTTTTTAAAAAAGCAATATACGGGGATCGGCCGTTACAGTTATCATTTGGTCAAAAGTTTAAGCGAGATCGACGGTAAGAATGAATATCAGCTTTATGCCCGTAAAGGGGTTTTCAGTTTTAACAAGAAAACACCCCGCTTTCCGGCTAAGAATTTTACTTCGCGTGTTGATTGGTTTGGTCGGGGCATTGCCAAACAATTAAAGAATATTGATCTTTGTCATTTTCCGAGCCCGGGGCCGCTCGAGGCGCCCGATGGCGCTAAAATTATTGTTACGGTGCATGATGTAATTTTTAAGGCATTTCCTCAGGGGCACACGATGGTGACCATTGATGCCGGCGAGAGGCAGTTTGAGCAGATCCGCAAGCAATCCGCAAAGATCATTTGCTGCTCGGATAACACGGCTTGCGATCTTAAAAAATATTTCCAAATACCGGATGAAAAGATCGCGCGGATCTATCCGGGTGTTGATAAGGGAATATTTAACCGCATCGCGAAAGAAGAAGAGGCGACGGCAGAGCGCGTTCTTGCGCAAAAAGGCGTTAAGCAACCGTTCATTCTCTCCGTTGGAACGATCGAACCCCGCAAGAATCTTATTAACAGTATTCACGCCTTCCATGCGTTAAGGGCCAAAAAGGATTTCTCGGGAAAGCTCGTTGTGATCGGGATGGACGGATGGCTGCATGACGATCTCGTCAATCTTATCGAAACATTAAGGTTGAAAAAAGATATTATTTTTCTGGGATACCTGACAGACGCGGAGCTGCGTTATTTTTATAACAAGGCGGAAGTCTTTATTTTTCCGTCGTTTTATGAAGGCTTTGGGTTTCCTATTATCGAGGCGTTTTGCTGCGGGGCTCCCGTCGTGACATCGGACATCTCATCGTGTCCGGAAATTGCCGGGGACGCGGCGCTGACCGTTGATCCGAATAGCCCGCAGGACATTGCCGGTGCGATTGGACGGATTGTGTCGGACCGGGATTTAAGGGAAACGTTGAGAGAAAAAGGATCGAAGAGGGCTGAGGATTTTGACTTTCGCAAGACGGCTGAGGAAACCCTCAAAGTGTACGAAGAAGTTTATGGGCTTTAATAAAGGTAGACAGCGTTCATGAAAGTTAGTGGATTTACCATTGCGCGCAATGTGATCAAGTTTAACTATCCAATTTTAGAATCGATACAGTCGATCCTTCCGATTTGCGATGAGTTTATCGTTAATGTTGGCGACAGCGACGACGGCACGCTTGATCTGATCCGGTCGATCGGCAGCGATAAGATACGGATTATCCAAAATATTTGGGACCCTGCCGGTGGGGCTGAAGTTCTTTCTGCGCAGACGAATTTAGCTTTAAAAGAGTGTGCCGGTGACTGGGCGTTCTACCTGCAGTCGGATGAAGTCATCCATCAAAAAGATTTGAAGAAGCTCAAGCGCATGATGGAGGAACATCTTCAGGATAAGGAAGTTGACGCCTTGCGTTTTCGATGGCTGCATTTTTACGGGAGTTATTTCCGTTACCGGATCGACAGCGGATGGTATCAGAAACAGGACCGTATTATTCGCAACAATGGAATTGTTGAATCCTGCGGAGATGCCTTCGGATTCAGGCGCCGGGATGGTCATCCATTGAGGCGAATGAGCGCCCATTGTTTTGTTTATCATTATGGATGGGTTCAACCGAATGAAGTCATGACGCGTCGTCGGGCCAATGCAGAGATGATCGGATTTATAAAATTAGCGGATGGCGAGAGGCACCAACGGTATGATTATGGGGATCTTGACCGATTCCCTGTTTATTTTGGAACACATCCAGTGGAGATGCGGGAAAAAATAGAACAACATCTTTTCAGCCAAGATGACCTGGAGGACATTAATAAGAAATATTGGTGGCAGCCCTTGAGATGGTTCAAAGTCAGGTTTAAAACAGGCAACAGAGTAAGAGAGGAAATAGAGTAAACCTATTGGGGATCAATCCTATGAGATCATCACACGTATATGCAGTTATTTTAGCGGGAGGGTCGGGAACCCGTTTCTGGCCGGTCAGCCGCAAGTCGAATCCTAAGCAGTTTCTCAATATTACCGGAGACGGAACGCTGCTACAGGAAACCTTAGAACGCATTAAACCGATGGTTGAAGGGAAGCATGTTTTTATTGTGACCAATGCGGCGTATTGCAAGACTGTTGAACGGCAGATCGCCCGGTTCAGGATTCCGAAAGCGAATCTACTGCTTGAGCCGGAGGCAAAGAATACGGCTCCCCCGATCGCCTGGGCAGCGGCTAAAATTCAAAAGATTGATCCCGACGCGGTCATAGCGGTTTTGCCTTCGGACCATCTTATTCTGGAACAAAAAAAATTTTTAAAAGTGCTACGGGAAGCTGTCTGGTTGGCGAAAGAAGATAATCTGATCACATTAGGCATTCGTCCGACGAGACCGGATACCGGATACGGGTATCTCAAGACGGATAAA
>DAOWBD010000102.1 GCA_030634235.1 Candidatus Omnitrophota bacterium
ATAGATGGAAGCGTTCATTGATCTGTAGTAACATACTAATTTGTACGGAGTATTGACGAACAGGATGCGCTTATGGAGCTTCAGGGAAATTTTTTTGATTATTTCATCGTTTTCTGGGCCGGGGTCTTGGTCAGTTTTACACCTTGTGTCTATCCGGTGATGCCGCTGACGGCGAGTTTTATCGCCGGGGTTAACACCAAAGGCACGAAATGGATGGGGTTTGTTCTCTCACTGATCTATGTCTTTGGTCTCGCGTTGATCTATTGTGCTTTAGCGGTTTTTGCGGCGTTAACGGGAAAGTTTTTCGGACAGATACAGAACAGCCCCGGTGTTTTTATTGTCATTGCCAATACTTTCATATTTTTCGGATTGGTCATGTTCGACGTGATCCCGATTGCTAATTTCGGGGTCAATGTTCAGAACAAGATCAAGATCAAGAATATCTGGACGGTGGTTCTCTTCGGGATGGCCTCCGGACTCGCGGTTGGGGCATGTACCGCGCCGATACTCGGGGCGCTGCTTGTTTATGTCGCGTCAAAACAGAATATTTTCCATGCGGCGAGCCTGATGTTCGTATTCTCTTACGGGGTTGGGGCGTCGCTGATTCTCGTCGGGACCTTTAGCGGGATTCTGGGGAATTTACCGAAATCCGGAGCGTGGCTTATCCGGGTGAAACAGTTTTGCGGCCTGGTCATGATTATCGCCGCTGAATATTTTTTAATCAAAGCAGGAATGTTGTTACTTTAAATAGACGAAGGAGGGGCCGTTATGAAAAATATGACCATCATCTCATTGATCGTTTTAGCAACGCTGTTTTTAAGTCCGCTGCAGGCTTCCGGGCAGGTGTTCTTTATGGGAAACCCGAGTGTCGGCAGGGAGGCCGAGGATTTTACGGTGAAATCTATTACCGGGGAAGAGACTAGCTTGAACGAATTCCGTTCGGGGCAAAAGGTTATTATTTTTTTCTGGTCGACGTGGTGCCCGCATTGCCGCGAGGCTTTAGCAAATCTTGAGAAGAAAAAGAAGGAGCTTGAAGACCAGAAGATCAAGGTCATGGTGATTGATGTTGGGGAAAGCAAGGAGGTTGTCAGTCAATTTCTAGAGAGAATCAAGATTGAAAGGGAGGTCTTTCTTGATGAAGATGCGGAGGTTTCCAATCTTTACGGTGTGCTCGGGATCCCGACGTTTTATCTTATCGGCGAAGACGGGATCGTTAGGAAGGTTCGTAACAGTTTTCCACAAGATTTAGAGGGTGCTTTTTATGGAAAGTAAAAGGTAAAGAGGGCATGAAGGTAAAAGGCCGGCAATCTTGCCGGCCTTTTTTTGGGTGCGCCCGGTAGGGCGCAATCTAACGAATGGATTTATCATGAGATTCCGGCTACGAGTAGCCGGAATGTTTGTTATTACATTCTTGCTACCAGTAGCAAGAATGTAACAGTTATTGTTAACTTCGCAATACTTGCGGCCACAATCTAGTGCTTAGTCACAGATAAAACTTCGGGTTAAAGAAGTCAGAATTTCTACCTGTTTCTACGAATTTACCCGAAAATTAACGCGTGACTAAGCACTAGCGGTATTTTCTTGTTGTAATATCCGGATCAAAGGTACAAAATAGTGCTGGAAAGGGCAGTTATGCGCAAACAGGTTACTCTTTTATTTATAGTTTTTATGTTCGGGCTATGCGATGTTGCATTTGCCGAGGCAGAGGGTTTTTACACGCGCAAAAGAACGCTGATGGTCGATGAACAGATCGAGGCGCGGGGCATTTCCGATGAGAAGGTTTTAGAGGCCATGCGGAGTGTCGAGCGGCATCTCTTTGTTCCGGCGATATGGCGTTTTATGGCTTATGCGGACCGTCCTCTTGGCATTGGATACGGGCAGACGATCTCCCAGCCCTACATCGTTGCCTACATGACCGAAGCGGCTTTGCTGGCGCCGGGCGATAAAGTTCTTGAGATCGGGATCGGTTCCGGGTACCAGGCGGCTATTCTCGCCGAGATTGTCGGGGATGTTTACACGATCGAGATCGTAGAGTTGCTTGCGGAGTCGTCGGAAAAAAGGCTCAAGGGCCTCGGCTACACGAATATTTTTGTCCGGTACGGGGACGGGTACAAAGGGTGGCCGGAGGAGGCCCCGTTCGACGCGATCGTCGTGACCGCTGCGCCGGCGGCGATACCGGAGGAGCTCGTCGGTCAGCTTAAAGTCGGGGGGCGCATGGTGATCCCTGTGGGTTCGTTCTACCAGCAGTTGTATCGTATTACGAAGACGGAAAACGGCACTAAAAAGGAAACCCTTCTGCCCGTCCGTTTTGTCCCGATGGTTCACGGCGAGGAGAAAGAATAGGTTATCGTATTTCTGCCAGTATTTTATCCGTCGGACTGACTTTATTAAGGCAATAGAAGTGAAGGCCGGGGGCGCCGCCGGTGAGGAGTTCGCGGCATTGACGGATGGCGAATTGGATGCCGGCCTCAAGCGTCGCGTCTTTATCGTCCGCAATGGGTTCGAAGATCTCCTTGAGCTCATCGGTGACGGTGGTCCCGCACAGGCCGCAGAACTTGATTAGGCTCGGATAGTTCGTGACGGGGAGGATGCCCGGAATGACGCGCGCGGTCACGCCGAGGTTGCGCAGCCTTTCGACGTAGTTAAAATAGTCGCTATTGTCAAAGAAGAATTGGGTGATGACGAAATCCGCTCCGCTGTCGATCTTTGCCTTCAGGTATTTGGCGTCGAGGGCCTTGTCCGGGCAGAGCTGGTGCCCCTCGGGAAAGCCGGCGACCCCGATACCGAAATGACCGTCGAAAGTCTCGCGCGTGAACGCGCAGAGCTCGCTTGAATATTTGAAGTTTTCCTCGCTTGGCTTCCAGTCGGGGTTATCTTGCGGCGAGTCGCCGCGCAGGGCCAGAATGTTTTTGACCCCGCGGGACTTAATGTCCTGTAAGATATCCTTGATCTCCTCTTTGGTATGAAGGACGCATGTCAAATGGGCCAGGCCGGCGATCTCGTGCTTGTTCTGGATATGCTCGACGACCTCCAGGGTCTTGCCGCGGTTGCCGCCGCCGGCGCCGTAGGTGCACGAGATAAAATCCGGTTTAAGGGTGGCTAATTGCTCGATCGTGGCCAGTAAGTTGGCAAATCCCTTATCTGTTTTCGGAGGGAACAGTTCAAACGAGAACGTCTTATCCTTGTTTTTGAAGATTTCGTTTATTTTTTCCATTAGTAGTAGCTACGATTTAGTGAATTTGTTAATATGTTTATGCCTTATCATATGGGCTTATTTCAAACTTATCAAATGGTTTTACAATAAAATTCGATTATGGGCATTGTTCTCATTACAGGTTCGTCGGGGCTGATCGGTTCGGAGGCAGCGCGCTATTTTGCCGGCAAGGGATACAAGATCGTCGGTATTGATAATGATATGCGCGCCTATTTCTTCGGCCCGGGGGCTTCCACCGCGTGGAATAAGAAGGTTCTGGAGGAGCAGATCGATGGCTACGTCCATAAGGATCTGGATATCCGCGATGTCGAAAGCCTGCGGAATTTGTTTGAAGAATACGGCAGCGACATCAAGCTGGTCATTCACACGGCCGCGCAGCCGTCGCATGACTGGGCTGCGCGGGAGCCGCTGACGGATTTCGGGATCAATGCCAATGGCACGTTGAACCTGCTCGAGATGACACGGCTTCATTGTCCCGAGGCTGTTTTTATTTTTACCAGCACCAATAAGGTCTACGGAGACCTGCCGAATTCCCTGCCTTTGGAAGAACAGGAAACCCGATGGGAGATCGCCAAGAACCATCCCTTTTATGCCGGCATCGACGAGACCATGAGCATTGACCAGTCCAAGCATTCCCTGTTCGGCGCGTCGAAGGTGGCGGCCGATGTTCTCGTGCAGGAATACGGCCGGTACTTCGATATGAAAACGGCCTGCTTTCGCGGAGGATGCCTGACGGGGCCGAATCATTCGGGTGCGGCGCTCCATGGTTTTCTTGCTTACTTGATGAAATGCTGCGTGACCGGCGAGGAGTACACGGTCTTCGGCTACAAAGGCAAGCAGGTCCGCGACAATATCCACAGTTTCGACCTGATCAAGGCGTTCGAGGCCTTCTTTGAGAACCCGCGCAGCGCCGAGGTTTACAACATGGGCGGCGGCCGGCAGAACAGTTGCTCGATGTTAGAGGCCATCGACGCGTGCGAGAAAATATCGGGCAAGAAGATCAAGCAGGTCTATTCTGATACGAACCGCAGCGGCGACCACATTTGGTACATCAGTCATTTAGGGAAGTTCCAGTCTCATTATCCCGCCTGGCAGCAGAAGTACGGCCTGCAGGATACGCTTCAACAGATTTACGAGAATAATGTCGAGCGCTGGCAAGAAAAATCAAGTTGAACATGACTTTTTTGATTTTCTATGTGGTGATTTTTGTTATGAAAGCCCGTCTTTTTCGGGCACTTTGACAT
>DAOWBD010000030.1 GCA_030634235.1 Candidatus Omnitrophota bacterium
AAAACCGGTGGTGCGCGTCAATTTAGGGACGATCTCAATATGCCAGTGGAACGCCTCCTCTTCTCCCGTATTTACAGGCGCCACGTGCAGGTAGTAATTATACGACGGATCCGACAGGCAACTCTTCAGGCGCAACAGCGTTTCCCTTAGTATGTTGGCCAGCGCAATGCGCTTGTTGTCGTTCATTTCGGAAAATTTGGAATCATGCGCCTTGGGCATGATCCAGTATTCGAATGCGTATCTTGAGACGAATGGACAAAAGGCGATAAAATCGTCATTTTCCAAGAATATCCTTTTCTTATCCTCATGCTCCTGCGCAACCATATCGCAGAAAACACATCTCTGATTCTGATCGTAATAAACCTTCGCCCCCCCGATCTTCTCAAGGACGTATTTAGGGATCATCGGAAGCGCAATGATCTGGCTGTGAGCATGCTCAACACTCGTTCCGGCGGACTCGCCGTAATTCTTAAAGATGATGATATATTTGAACCGTTTATCCCCGGTGAGGTCGCGCAAGCGGTTTTGATACAACCGGATAACATCAGCCATTTCACCTTCGGTAAAGTCCGCGAGATTTTTCCCGTGAACCGGTGTTTCGATGAGAACCTCATGAGCCCCGATGCCATTTGAGAAATCAAACATGCCATCCTTGGCTTCATCGATATTTCCCTCGATCTGCAGGGCCGGGAATTTATTGGGTACCACCCGAGCCTGCCAGTTCGGCATGTTCGGCGCAGGGTTCTTCACGCGGATCGCGTCGACTTCAGGCGGCGTTTGATACTCGCGACCGGGACAAAACTGACACGTCTCCTCGTGCCTCGGAGTTTGATCTTGCTTTTCATAATGTTGGGGCCCAAGCGAGTCTTCAACATGAACATTGACCCACTGGCCTATAACGGGATCTCGTCTTAATTCAGTCATCGATCTCGACCTCCCTTAAATATTCCGCCATGTTCTCCGGCGGGATCGCGCAAATGTAAAACCCGGTTCCTTTTTCGAATCCGGCCACCCGGGTCAAGCGCGGCATCAGCTCGATGTGCCAGTGATAATCACGCTCGATACTTTCCCACTTACGCTCGCCGAGATTGCCGCGGGCGAACGGCGCCGTCTGGATGACAAAATTATAAGCAGGGTCATCTAACCCTTTCTGCACTTTCTTCAACAGCACCTTCATCATCTCGGCAAGGTCCTGTTCCCTTCCGATGATCCCCTCGGGAAAATCACAATGATGGGCCTTCGGCAATACCCATATTTCAAAAAGCGACCGCGCCGCGAAAGGCGTCACGGCGAGAAAATGCTGGGTTTCATGAACGATCCTTTCACCGGACTGGAGCTCCTGGGCAACCAGGTCGCAATAAACACATCGTCTGGTATCGTCGAAATATTTTTTCGCCCCAATAAGCTTTTCCTTAACGCGTAATGGCCTGACGGGCGTGGCGACAACATGCGAGCAGGTATGCTCCTGCCGGTGCCCGACAGCCGGCGGGCCGTAATCCTTGTAAGCAAGCACATAACGGAACTGCGCGTTCTTCTCGAGCTCCCGCATCCGGACGGAATACGTTTCGAAGATCATTTGAATTTGATCGACGTCGAGATCGGCCATGTTCGTCAGATGCTCGGGCGTCTCGATAATGATCTCATGCACCCCTAAACCATCGATCACATTGTAGAGGCCCTTCTTTTTCCGGCGGAGTTCCTTACGCCTGTCGGAACTGTAGATCTCGGAAGAAACAATATGAATATCCCCCGACGAGAGAACCGAATCGCTGCCTTCCTGCTGAATATTGCAGAACGGACATTCCTTGTTCGTCTCTTTTTGTTCATGATCGCTGCGGTCGACAAAGTTACCCGGCCTTCTCGCCCTTGCCCTGGCAATAATCACCCACCGGCCAACAACCGGATCTTTTCTCAACTGCGGCATAACTTTCCTCTTCCTTTTCTTCGTCTTACTTCTTACGTCCCACGTTTTACGTAAACTTGTGCCCGACCTTCAAATCGTGTCCGATGACAAAACTGTGCGCGTCCATCGGTTTAGAATCCTGTAAATGAACTTCTTTGATAAGCAGCCGGCCGTTCCCTGTGGAAACAATGACGCCTGTCTTGCCGGTTTCCAAAACAGTTCCCGGTCGTTTTTCGACCGGCCCTTCTTTGAGTAGGGGCGTATTGCAATACGCCCCTACTTGAACCTCCAAAATCTTAAGCATCTTGCCATTATAAAACGTATAAGCCCCGGGCCACGGCATTAAACCGCGCACCAAACGGCAGATCTCAAGAGAGGACTTCGCCCAATCGATACGTCCTAATTCTTTTGTAAGCTTCGGCGCAAACGTCACGTCACTGCGGTCCTGCGCTTGCGCGGCGCAATCCGGCAGCCCGTCAATGGTCCGCAAAAGGAAAGCCGGGCCTTCGCTCATCATCCGGGCCCGCAATGTTGGCGCCGTGTCATCTTTTTCAATGTTCATCGCCATCTGGGCGAGGACATCGCCGGCATCCATCTCTTCGTTTATCTTTATGACCGAGATGCCGGTTTCCTGCTCACCATTAATGACCGCCCAGTTGATCGGCGCCGCGCCTCGATATTTCGGCAAAAGTGACGCGTGAACATTGATCGCGCCGTGAGGCGGAATATCCAGGACTTCCGTCGGGAGAAACTTCCCATAAGCGATTACAACGAACAGGCCGCCTTGAAGGCCTTTCATGTCCTTAATAAAGGAAGGCTCTTTCAGGGAGACCGGCTGCCAAACAGGAATGCGGTTTTCTTCGGCGCGCTCTTTGACCGACGAAACCGCAACTTTCATTCCCCGGCCCTTTGGTCGATCCGGCGGCGTCACGCACGCAAGCACCTCATGCTCAGAGTCGATCAATGACTTGAGATGAGCTTCGGCAAAATCATCACTTCCAAAAAAGATTATTTTCATCAAGGGTCAACATTAACCGCGATAATAATATTTCGTTTTTTAAAATCTTTAAGCGCCGATTTAATAAGGGTCAGTATACTCTTAACCGACCGACCTTTCAATAAAATCGTGTAGCGATATTGGTCGCGCAATTTCGGGGTCGCGTCAGGATGAGGATCAGACAGATCAATGCCTTTAGAACTTTTCTCCTTTAACCGGTCGAAAAGGTCGTTGGCCTTTTCAAAAACAACATCTTCCATTTTTCCGCGCAGGCCCAATGCCACCAAGTGCCGGTAAGGCGGAAGCTCGAGCTCTTTGCGCAATTTCAATTCTTCACGATAAAATTTATTAAAATCCATCGTCTTAATAGCCTTCAGGCAATAGCTGTCGCCCATGCGCGTTTGTATCAGAAATTTTTCACTCGCTAATTGCTTTAAATGGATCAAAAGCGAAAAGGCCTTCTGGCCCGACCGGAAATCATGGTGATGCATCTGTCCGTCAAAATCCAGCATGGCCACCAGGGGAACGGTCCATTGTTCATGCCGCCGGAACACCGCACCCGTCGCGATCATAATATCCGCATTCTTTATAAAGACTTCATTTTCGCTGTCATAACGCTGAATTCGCGCTCCCGGATAAAACCTGGCCACATTACTTTCTAATTTTTCAACGCCGATCCCCGTCGACTGAAGATAAGACCCGTTGCACTGCGGGCACACCTTCGGGAGTTCCCTCTTGAAATTACAGTGACGGCAGACCATCGTCTTTTTTGAATACAGATAGGACAGGTTCACATTGCAGCGCTCGCACTTGACAATAAAGCCGCATTGTTGGCAATGCGTCCTCGTGCTAAAGCCCCGGCGGTTCATAAAAAGAAGGACTTTCCCCCCGATCTCTAACGTCTTTTGCATCGCGTTCTGAAGCGGGAACGAAAGGATCGATGTCTTGCCGGGATTGTAATTGGCCATATCAATGACCTGCACTTGGCCGTCATTGTCCGCATCAAGAACCGTCGTCTCCCATTTCTCGCGCTTGGCTTTTTCCCATATTTCCGCCGAAGGAACAGAGCTGGAAAATATCACCTGACATTGCTCGATATTCGCGCGCATTTGCGCGACTTCCCCTGCGTGGTAATGCGGCGTCTGTTCCTGCTTGTAGGCTTCGTTTTCCTCGTCGTCAATGACAATAAGCCCCAGGTTGGGAACCGGCGCGAAAACCGCCGAGCGCACGCCGACGACAACACAATAGTCTCCATTTTTGATCTTCTCCCACTGCTCACATTCTTTTTTCGGCGTTAACTTCTTATCAAGAACCACCATAGAACACGCGAGCGCTCCTTTAAGTATCGAAACGGTCCCCGGGATAAACGCCATTTCGGGAACAAGGACAATCACTCTTCTTCCTTGATCGACAGCCGTCTTGATATTCTCAACGATCAACGGCCAGCGTTTGTGCCGGGTCCGGTCATGGATCAGGATCATTTTGTTTTTTTTCGCAGACCCTTCCGTCGCTGTAGCCGGCGCGGATACCGAACTTACGGAAACTTTATCGTGCCGCAATGCCGGCGGCAGGCAGGCCTCGATCGCTTCGCCCAGCGAACAGCCGTAATGATCCTTGACCGCTTTCGCGAGCGCCAAGGCCGACGCGTCCAAAACAGGCCCCTTGTCCAATAAAGTAAGAACGGGATTCAACCGTTTAAAGGAACTGCGCTCTGCCGTCCCGACAACAAATCCAACGCGGTTGCGCCGGTTAAAGGACACATACACGCGCTGCCCGACGGCAATACATCCCAGAAGATCCGCACCAATCCTGTAATCGAACGGGCCATCAACCGGAAGGCCAACAACGACTTTAGCTATTTTGGGTTTCATGATCTTTCTGTCATTCCCGCAAAAGCGGGAATCTAGGACATTAGGACGTCTGGATCCCCGCTTACGCGGGGATGACAAACATATTGTATGATTGATTATCGCGATTCGTTCCGACTTATTTTATTAGTGAGATGATATCGCTAACAGCGCAAGGACGGGCTAATGCTTTTGTCCTCTTAAGAGTGGTAAGAAACATGTCCTTGGAAGATCTCATCTTCTCCAATTGCTCGCCGATCTGCTTAATACTGCACCCGCTAATACCGAGTCCGTAGTTCTTCAGCACCCTGATATTGCCGATTTCCTGGCCCGGGATCGCGTTAAAGAAAACCAGCGGCAGCTGGCTCACCAAAGCCTCCGAGATCGACAACCCGCCGGGCTTGGTCACCATCACGTCGGAAACCGCCATCAGCTCATGCATATTATCGACCAGGCCCATCACATGGACAAGCCTGGAATTTTTAGCGCTTAACTTCTTGAAAAGGTCCTTGTTATGCCCGCAGACAACAATGACTTGAAATCCTTTAATTTCATAAATGATATCCTCAATGGGGCCAATACCAAATGATCCGGTCGCTACGAGGACCGTGAAGATATCCTCACGCAACTCCAGCTTCTTTTTCAGTTCGCTGATATCGACAAAACTGGAAAATTTCTCATCCGTCGGAATCCCCGAAACCAGGATCTGGTCAAGAGAAATACCGAGATTCTCAAGCCTCCCCCTTGTCCAGTCACTTGCCGCCGTGTACATGTCGATCCCCTCGGCAATCCAAATCTTATGGACATCAAAATCCGTGACGACCGTGATCAGTTTTGAAGAAATAAGCCCCGACCTTTTCAACGCCGCCGCCACCTCCGTCGGCATAAAGTGCGTCATGAAGATATAATCAAATTGTTCTTTTTGAAGGAACCAGTGAAGTCCCGCCGTGTTCAACCGGTTCTGAAGACGCCGCAAAACCCTGATCGCCGGCTGGAGCCATGATATGTCCAAAAGCCAAAAAAAGAATCCCCACACAAAGGGGAGCCTGGAAATAAGAAAGAAATAAGTTTCTTTATAAAATTTTTTGAAGAGAAAACTGGAGTGGTCAAGGGCATCGACGAGAACAACATCATGATCCGTCGATTTACGGATACCGTTATAAATCGCCTCAGCAGCTTTAAGGTGCCCGGCGCCGGCAGAAGCATGGATACATAAAATTTTCATGCGCTTATCAATTATCAGTTAAGAGGCTTTCCTGGTAGAACGCCTCCGGATAGATTTAACGGTCAGGGCCCTTCTTTTTCTCCGGCGTGACCGCAGAAGATTGCGCTCATTAATAATATCCGTGGCCTCAAGCAAGTCCCGGGCAACATAGTCCGGCTTGATCTTCCAGCCGCGCATATGGCGACGATCCTCGCGCCCGGAGAGAACAAAAATCGTCGTACACCCGGCGTTATGCCCGGTCAGAATATCCGACTCTGTGTCGCCGACAAAGAACGCTCTTTGAGCTAAATCGATCGTTTTATTGGCCAATTCAAAGGCCTTGCGGATGGCCCCGATCTCCGGCTTGCGGCATTCACAACCGGCATGCGAAAAGTGAGTGCAATAGAACACCTTCTTTATTTTGCCCCCCGTCGAATGAATATCGCGAAGCATATTGCGGGTAATATGCTCGAGCTTTTGTTTCGAATAAATGCCTTTCGCGACACCGGCCTGGTTCGAAACAATATAGATCATATATCCTTCCTCCGTGAGAATACGCAGGGCATCAAGCGTGCCGGGAACAAAGCGAAATTCATTGAGCTTTGTTACATATTTCCCGTTGCCCGGAAATTCATTGATCACACCGTCTCTGTCGAGGAAAACAACTTTCATAACTTAGCATTCTCTCTTTTCATCTGCCAATATTTGGCATAACTCACAACTTGATATAACGAAGCAAAAAAAGCGATCATAAAACCGATAACTCCGTCCTTGTATCCGCGTTTGCCAATAAAGGACCGCGGGAACCGGTCTATGGTCCGCCAGAATGCCTTGCCGAAAGACATCTTCCGATTAGTTGATATCCACTTTCTGGCCTCAAGGGTTGTCTGACGATTAAGACTGGAAAGAAAATGTGCAAAATCCGGATACCCTTTATGAATAATGTCGTTGGTCAAACTCCCGGTCTTAATCGAACACATCACGCGCGGATGAACTTCAACCTCCTCATATCTCTGACGGCTTTTCATAAACATGCGCAATTTGTTCGCTGGATACCACCCGGAATGCTCAACCCAATAGTCCCCAATATATGTTTTAATCGGAATCGAAAAGGCCTCGAAATCCGTGTCCGGAATAAGTTGTGAAACTTCTTTCTTGAGCCCGTCGGTAACATTTTCGTCTGCATCCAGGCTTAGAACCCATTCGTTCCTGGCCTGTGCGTAAGCCCAATTGCGATGCGCGCCTTCATTCTTCATCGGCTTGTGAAAAATTTTATCGGCATACTTTTCCGCCAATTCAACCGTTCGATCCGTGCTTTCGTCATCAACAACAATGATTTCATCGGCCCAACCATACGCACTGCCTAAACATTCCTCGATATTGTCTTCTTCATTCTTAGTCAGGACGACGACACTCAAAGGGATTTTATTTATCATTTGTCCTTACATCCTACTTATTAACAAACTAAATTGATTCTTCGTTATGAAACAAAAAAACACATTATTGTTTTCTCTTCATTTCCCAATATTTTGCGTAACTGACAATCTGATACACCCCGCCGAACAACGCAGACATAAAACCGATGAACCCGTCTTTGTATCCCTTTTTACCCAGAAAAGCGCGAAAGAACCGATCTATGGTCCGCCATGCCGCTTTTCCAAACGACATTTTTCTCTGATCTTTGACCCATTTCTGCGCCTCGAGTGTCGTCTGATTATTGAGCTTCGTTAAGAAATGTTCAAAATCACGATAACTATAATGAATAATGTCTTTCATTAAATACGCCTTTTTTTTCTTCCCACCCTCACAAAAAGCCTGGGGATGAACAGAGGCTTCTTCATATCGAAAACATCCCTTTTTAAACAGCCGAATCTGCTGAGAAGGATACTGACCACCATGTTTCATCCAGTAATCGCCGAGATAATTCCGTCTCGGTATGCCAAAAATATATTTATCCGTGCTGGGAAGCACTTCACGGATTTCATCTTTCAGATCTTCTGTAAGACGTTCATCCGCATCCAGACTGAGCACCCATTCATTCTTCGCCTGCGCATAAGCCCAGTTTCGATGCGCACCTTCGTTTTCCATTTTCTTATGCAAAATCTTATCGGCATACTTTTCCGCCAATTCAACCGTTCGATCCGTGCTTTCATCATCAACAACAATGATTTCATCGGCCCAACCGTGCGCACTGCCCAGGCATTTTTCGATATTATCTTCTTCGTTCTTGGTAATCACAACCAGCGATAGCGGAATCTTTTCCATTTAGGCCACCTTCTGGCTTTCCGCGCATAACTCTTTCAAAGAGGCGCACACATATTCAATTTGATCCCTGTTCATATGCGGGAACATCGGCAGAGACAAAATTTCATCGGCTACTTGTTCTGACACGGGAAAATCACCTTTTTTCCCGCCGAGGTCGTCATAGGCTTCCTGAAGATGGACAGGAATCGGATAATGAATAAGAACACCGATGTCCTTAGCCTTCATCCCTTCTAATATCGCGTCACGGTCGGAAACACGCACAGCGAACGTTTGAAAGACATGCGTCCGGTTTTCTTTAATGACCGGCACCGTAACCCCCGGAACATCATTCAACAATTCACAATAATAAGCCGCGTGACTGTTGCGCATTTTATTCCATTCATTTAAATGCTCGAGTTTAGCCGATAAAATAACCGCTTGGACCGTATCTAAACGGGAATTATACCCCTTCACTTTGTGCTCATAACGGCCTGTACGGCCATAGTCCCTTAGCA
>DAOWBD010000098.1 GCA_030634235.1 Candidatus Omnitrophota bacterium
GCGCCGGTAACGCAGGAAGGCAATGTGAGTTTCGATTTTCGAGATGCTGATATTCAAAATGTTTTTAGGATCCTTTCGTTCAAGAGCGGTGTGAATATTGTAGCGGGTCCGGAGGTGACCGGAGTTGTGACGATCAAATTAGATGATGTGCCGTGGCAGCAGGCACTAGAGGTTATCTTAGAGACGTACGGATATGCTTATGAAAAGAAGGGCAATATTATCTCTGTAACGACGATCGAGAATCTCAAGCTGCGCAGAGAAAATGCGACACTTCTTGCGGAGCAGGAAGCATTAGAGACGAAGATATTTACTTTAAATTTTGGTAAAGCTTCGGAGATTATTGAGTCCATCAGTAAGATGAAGTCGGAGAGAGGGTCCATTAATTTTGACGAGAGAACTAACACGGTTATCATTACGGATATCAGCAGCAGAGTCGGGCTGATGGCGCACGTTATTGAAACGTTGGATACAACAACGCCGCAGGTTTTGATCGAAGCGAAGATCGTCGAGACGAATCTCAGCGATACAGAGAATCTTGGGATTGACTGGACAACCAAAGTTGCTGGGGGTGGGGCGCAAAGAGAAACTGTTTGGCCGTTTCATCGGGGGGCTACGGAGAACGTATATGCCGGAGATGTTGAGACACCTTCAACTGGTACTTTCGGGACATTGAGCTTTATTGAATTTAAGGCCGTGCTTGAGCTGCTCAAGTCAAGAACTGATACGAATATTCTTTCAAATCCCAAGATTGTGACATTGGATAACAGGGAGGCGACTATCAGGGTTGGTAAAGAGATAAGAGTAGTAGTCGGAAGCACTACTGACAGTAGCGGGAATGTTACGACCACGAGAAGAGATATAGATGTGGGTATTATTTTTAAAGTAACGCCTCACGTAAATAGTGCCGGATTTGTTACATTAGATGTGGCGCCGGAGGTTTCAGAAGCAGTGACGGAAATTGTTGATGGGGAGACTCAGACTGTTAAAAGCACTAAAGAGACAACGACGAGTGTTATGATTAGAGATGGGGATACTCTTGTTATCGGAGGATTGATCAAAGATAAGGTAACGGATTTAAAGAAAAAAATACCATTCTTGGGCGATATTCCGGTCATTGGTCTTGTATTTCGAAAGTCGGAAAAGGCTATAGAAAAAACAGATTTAATTATTTTTATAACTCCGCACATTATTACTCCCGAAATTTCGAAGTCGTAAGAGAAGGCATAAAAAGAAAAAGATTTTATCCCGTGAAGAACAGAGCCAAAGGTGTATTAATGGTCATTCTATCTATTAAGGGAAGAGAAAGGTTTAAGGTGTTATTTTGTCTAGAGAAATTCTTATACAGACACAAAAGGAGGAACGGCTTGTCGCCATCATCGAGGATGGTCGGGTCGATGATTTCTACGTTGAGGTTGACCGTTATCAATCTCTTTTGGGGAATATTTATAAGGGAAAAGTGGAGTCCATTCTCCCGTCGATCAATGCAGCTTTTGTAAATATCGGCCAAGGGCGCAATGGGTTCCTGTATCTGACGGATGCTGTTAATCCGTTGATTGAAGAAGAGCTTTCCGGGCCGCGTAAGTTTATCGATAAAATCTTCAAGAATAATAAGGCAGAGGCCCAGATATCTTCGAAGCAAAAGCGTAGTAGAGGAAGAAGAAATAAAAACCCGATTTCCTTGAAAGTCGGACAAGAAATCCTTGTTCAGGTTGTCAAAGATCCTTTCGGGGAAAAAGGGGCCCGCCTGACGACCCACTTGACTTTACCTGGGCGTTTTGTTGTTTATATGCCTTGCGACCCGCAAACAGGAATTTCCAAAAAAATCGAGAGTTCTGAGGAACGGCAGAGGTTACGGGAAGTTATTAAGAATTTTACTTTTGCCAAGAACGGCGGCTTTATTATCCGTACGGCTTCTCTCAAACAGGGCAAGCGGGAACTTATACGGGACGCAAAATTTCTCTATCACATTTGGGTCAAGATTTACAAAAAGGCGGAACAACAAAAAGCGCCGGCCCTGATCTATGAAGAGGGAGAGTTGACCTGGAAGATCGTTCGCGATTATCTAACGGACAAGGTTGACAAGCTCATTATCGATTCCGAGGAAGAATACCAGAAGATTCGCAAGTTCGTTCAGACGCTGATCGGCCGTGAAATGGTCAGTAAGATCCAATGCTATAAAGGTAATACGCCTTTATTCGATTCTAAGCGCATTTCAAAGGAGCTGCAGAGCATTTATGACACGCATGTGTATTGCAAATCAGGCGCTTATATCGTCATTAATCCGACAGAAGGTGTGACTGTTGTTGATGTCAACAGTGGTAAATTTAAAACAAAGGCTTCTCCGGGAGATGCGGCTTTTATGGTGAATATGGAAGTGGTCCCCGAGATTGCCCGGCAGTTGCGTTTGCGGGATCTAGGTGGTATCATTGTCATTGATTTTATCGACATGACCAAGGAAGATCACAAGCGCAAAGTTTTAGATGCCCTGCAGAAGGCATTGGTGCGCGACCATGCAAAGACCGAGGTCGGTAGCCGTATTTCTTCGTTAGGGCTTGTTGAAATGACACGGGCGCGGACGGGCAAGACGGTTGAGTCGATTTCTTTCGGGAAATGTCCGTTTTGTGACGGGCGAGGCCGGGTCAAGATTGCATAAAGAATACATAAGTGAAATTGCAGAAAACAAATTTCAAATAACAAATAAATACCAATAACCGAAATATCAATGAACAAAACGGGTTTTGGTCATTGGTATTTAATATTTATTTGGTTTTTGATTCTTGTTATTTGGGATTTAATTGTTTTAACATCAGATTGACAAATAAGGGAGGTTCAACGTGTACGCAATTGTTCAAGTAGGTTCTTCACAAATGAAAGTTTCCGAGGGTGATGTGGTCGATGCCCATCGCATTAAAGAGGAAGCTGGAAAAAGTATTACTTTGGATAAAGTGCTGCTTTTTGCGAAGGGTTCGGATATCCGTATCGGCCAGCCGTATCTTAAGGATGTGAAAGTGACGGCAAAAGTTGTTGAGCATCATTTGGATGACAAAGTGGTGGCCTATAAATACCGCAAACGAAAAAATTCGGCCAGCAAAATAGGCCATCGTCAGAAGCTTACGGCACTTAATATTACAAAGATATCTGCTTAAAGGGAAAGAAGAAGGCCTGTTTTTAAAATGGCTTTCTGCAGTCAAGGAACCATGATATTTGTCGATGAAGCGAGAATTTTTGTACAGGGCGGCGACGGCGGTCAAGGATGTGAGAGCTTTTACAGAGACAAATATATGCGTTATCCGAGGCCCGACGGCGGCGACGGCGGCAGAGGCGGTGATGTGATCGTCCGGGCCGAGCGAAGCTTGCGTACTCTTCTTGATTTCAAGTTCAGGCAGCACTACAAGGCTTATAAAGGCGGGAATGCCAGCAGTAAAGGGAAAACGGGTAAGACCGGAAAAGATTCCTTCCTGCGTGTTCCCGTCGGAACGATCATTCGTGATTATGAGACAGGTTTACTGATCAAGGATCTTGCCGTTGATCAACAGACTGTGATTGTTGCTAAGGGCGGCGATGGCGGAATCGGCAATGCCCGGCGCAAGACGCGCACATTGCCTGAAGACGGAGAACGGCGAACCATCGGCCTTGAGTTGAAGATCGTCGCTGATGTGGGGATCGTCGGGTTTCCAAATGCCGGAAAATCAACTCTGATCTCGGGGATCTCGAGAGTCAAATCCAAAATAGCCAGCTATCCATTTACAACGAAGCAGCCGATCTTAGGAATCGTTGAAGATGCGGATGAATTTAGTTTTATTGTGGCCGATCTTCCCGGTATCATTGAAGGGGCTCATGCGGGAAAGGGCTTAGGTGACCGTTTTTTGAGGCATGCGGAGCGCACCAAGATTCTGATGCATCTCGTCGACATGTCTGGATCAGAGGGTCGCGACCCGCTCGACGACTACCGGAAGATCAATCATGAACTCGAGGCCTATGGAGATATACTGGCCTTTAAGTATAAGTTGACTGTTGCTAACAAAATGGACCTTCCGGAGGCCGAAGGCCACCTGGACCGTTTTAAGAAGGAAATCGGAGAGGAGATCCTTCCGATATCCGCTTTAGCGAAAACAGGACTTGAAGAGTTAACACAAACGCTCAAAGGTGTTCTATGTTCAGAAAACTCCCAAGAAGAGTAAAAAGGATTGTTATTAAAGTCGGTTCTAGCGTGATTGCTACCGACCAGATGAAGCCGCGCATGGCACATTTGCGTTCGTTGGTCGGACAAATCTCTGCCATCCGCCGGAAGGATATCGATGTGATCCTTGTCAGTTCCGGCGCGATCGTCCTTGGCATGGGCGAGCTGAATCGCAAGCGGCGCTCCTCGGATTTGGCGTCATTGCAGGCCTTAGCCGCGATCGGCCAAACAATCTTGATGCGCAAATATAATGAACTGTTCAAAAAGAACAAGCAAAAGTGCGCCCAGCTTCTTTTAACATGGGATGATTTTGACAACCGCTTACGGCATAACAATGCGCGCAATACGCTGCGCACGATGCTCGAGTGGGGAGTGATCCCTGTAATCAATGAAAATGATACGATCTCGACGGATGAGATCAAATTCGGAGACAATGA
>DAOWBD010000050.1 GCA_030634235.1 Candidatus Omnitrophota bacterium
AAGAAGGCAAGGGTGGCATATACAATTTCGTAACAAAGAGAGGCGACTGTCGAGGAGAGAACTCGAAGATCAGTTGGACTCAGGTTGAAACAGGATCAGCAATCACGTGGAAGTATCCGAGTTGTATCCTTCGTGGTGACAACTCCGTCGGAGAATTCTATTCTGTTGCTGTTACAAATAACTACCAACAAGCCGACACAGGGACAAAGATGATCCATATCGGCAAGAACACACGCAGCACGATCATCTCAAAAGGAATCTCGACGGATGAGTCGAATAATAGTTACCGGGGCCTGGTCAAGATCATGCCGTCGGCCGACGGCGCACGGAACTATTCGCAATGCGATTCGATGCTTGTCGGCAATAAATGCAGCGCGAACACCTTTCCCTATATTGAAGTAAAGAATAAAAGCGCGATATTAGACCAAGAGGCATACACGTCAACGATAATTCCCAATCAGATATTCTACCTTTTGTCCCGCGGTCTCGATATGGAAGGGGCCGTTTCACTGATCATTAACGGTTTCTGTAAGGAAGTCTTTAAAGAACTGCCGATGGAATTTGCCGTCGAAGCAGTCAAATTGCTCGAGATGAAATTAGAGGGAAGTGTCGGTTAGATATAAACAATGAGGAAAAAACGAAGGAGAAGGGCGCAATGTTTGAAATAAGAGACTTGCATGTCAAAGTCGGCAGGACGCCGATATTAAAGGGGATCAACCTATCAATCAATCCGGGCGAGGTGCACGCGATCATGGGGCCCAACGGCTCCGGCAAAAGCACGCTCGCTAAGGTCATCGCCGGCCATCCCGACTATGAGGTTACAAAAGGAGAGATCATCTACGAGATCAATTTCAAGAAGGTCAACATCCTCGACCTTGAGCCCGAGGAGCGAGCGCGGGAGGGGATTTTCATGGCCTTTCAGTACCCCGTCGAGATCCCCGGCGTTAACACATCCGTGTTCCTGCGCGCCGCGTTCAATGAGATCTGCAAGCATCAAGGCGCCGAAGAAATGGACCCGATCGATTTCGACGAGTACCTGCGCAAGAAAATGGAGTTCCTCGAAATGGACGATAAGTTCATTACCCGGCCGGTCAATGTCGATTTCTCGGGCGGCGAGAAAAAGCGCAACGAGATCCTGCAGATGGCCGTTTTAAATCCCCGTATTTCCGTTCTCGATGAGACCGACTCGGGGCTTGATATCGATTCGATGCGCATCGTCGCCGACGGCGTCAATAAACTTAAGAACAAAGAAAATGCTATTCTTCTCATCACGCATTACCAGCGGCTTTTAAACCATATTGTTCCGGACTTTGTCCACATCCTCCGTCATGGCCGGATCATCCGGTCTGAAGGCAAGGAACTAGCCTTGGAAGTTGAAGAAAAAGGATACGACTGGCTGTCGTAAATTGAAATGATCCGAGACCTTGAAAAAATAACGAAATCTTTGAGCAATGAGGAATCCCCCAGCTGGTTCAGTGACCTGCGCGCGCAAGGGTTCTCCCGGTTCAATGAACTCGGCATCCCGACCGTAAAGGATGAGGAGTGGAAATATACGAGCCTTCTTGCGCTGGCCAAGCACGCCTTTGACATCGCCAAAGCCGGTCAATGTGCGGAAGCGGAGGCCCTCAAGAACTACCGCAGCGACAAAGATATCAATATCGTTTTCATTAACGGCCTACTGTCCGAAGAATTCTCGGACTTTAATAATATCCCTATCGGGATCACAGTCTCGACGATTCGCGACGCAATGATAAGCAACGCACCGCAGATCCGGGAGCAGTTAACAAAATACGCGATCAGCGACGATACCGCTTTTATCGCCTTGAACCAGGCGGTCCACGACGCCAGCATTTATGTGCAGATTGATGAAAAGGCCTCTTGCAACAAGTTGATCCATATCATTCACGTTACAAGCCCCGGCCACAAAAATCTTGCGGTGATGCCGAGAACCCTAATCGCGGCGGGCCGGTCCAGTGAAACAACCATCCTTGAGAGCCACATCGCCTTTAGCGACACGTTTACGTATTTCACCAATGCCTTGACCGATATTTTCTTATCCGAGAACGCGACGCTTCATTACTGCAAATCACAGAAGGAAAGCCTCAAGGCCTTTCATATCGGCCACACGCGCGTTTGGCAGGATCGCGACTCGAATTTTGACGGATTTTCCTTTATGGCCGGCAGCAAGCTCACGCGCAATGACCTGGACATCACCTTAAACGGCGAAGGCGCAAATACAACCTTAAACGCGCTTTACAGCGTTTACAACGACCAGCACGTCGATAACCATACCTCCGTCGACCATCGCGTGCCCAATTGCACAAGCAATCAATTGTACAAAGGGATTCTCAATAACCGCGCCCGCGCTGTTTTTAACGGTAAAGTCTTCGTCCAGCCAATCGCCCAGAAAACCAGTTCATATCAGCTCAATAAAAATCTTTTACTCGGAACGGATTGCCGCATCGATACAAAGCCGCAGCTTGAGATCTTCGCGGACGATGTCAAATGCACGCACGGCGCAACGATCGGACAGCTCGCAAAGGACGAAATGTTCTACCTTCAGACACGGTGTATCCCAAAGAAAGCGGCGACAAGAATGCTCGCTCATGGATTTGTCAATGATCTCTTCAGTACAATTAAGAACACAGCCATACGCGAAAAACTTGACAGGCTCATGGAACCATCATTTGAGGCATTGCAATGAACGAAAATACTTTTGACATCGATTCGATACGCAAGGATTTCCAGAACCTTCATATTAAGGTTAACGGAAAACCACTCGTCTATCTCGACAATGCCGCCACAACGTTTAAACCGCAAGCCGTTATCGACGCAACCGCCGACCATTACAAAACCGGAACGTCTAACATCCACCGCGGGGTCCACACTTTAAGCCAACAGGCGACGGAGGCCTTCGAACAGTCGCGCGATAAGGTCCGCGATTTTATCGGCGCGCGTAAATCTTGCGAGATCATTTTTACAAAAGGCACCACCGAGGCAATCAATCTTGTGGCCAGCAGCTACGGAGGCGCCTTCCTTAATAAGGGAGACGAGATCATCATTTCGGAAATGGAGCATCATTCGAATATCGTTCCCTGGCAAATGCTCTGCGCGTCAAAAGGATGCGTTTTAAAGATCGCGCCGTTTAACGATCAGGGTGAACTGATCTTTGACGAGTTTGCAAAACGACTTTCGGCCAAGACAAAACTCGTCGCGATGGTCTATGTATCAAATTCGCTGGGCACGATCAATCCGGTCAAAGAAGTTATCAAGGCCGCGAATACGCAAGGGGCCGTGGTCCTCATCGACGCCGCGCAAACAGTCAGCCATCTTCCCGTCAATGTTCAAGGCCTGGATTGCGACTTTCTTGCCTTCTCCGGCCACAAGCTTTTCGGACCCAACGGCGTCGGCGTCCTGTACGGAAAAGAAAAACTGTTAAACGCAATGCCGCCTTATCAAAGCGGCGGCGATATGATCGCCTCGGTCACATTCGAGAAAACAACGTACAATGTTCTTCCTTATAAACTTGAGGCTGGAACGCCAAATGTCGCCGGAGTCATCGGTTTAGGGGCAGCCATCGATTACGTCAGGTCGGTCGGTCTCACCCAAATCGCCGAATATGAACATGAACTGCTGGCCTACGGCACGCAGGCCCTAAGTTCTATCGATGGGCTGCGTTTGATCGGGACCGCCAAGAACAAGGCATCGATCCTTGCCTTCGTCTTAGAGAATATCCATCCCCACGATCTGGGAACCCTCGTTGATGAAGAAGGTGTCGCGATCCGCACCGGCCATCACTGCACGCAGCCGGTGATGAAACATTTCGGCGTACCGGCGACATCACGCGCGTCGCTCGCGTTTTACAATACAAAAGAAGAGATCGACTGCCTCGTCCGGGCGATCCACAAAGCGAAGGACATTTTTAAATGAGCCACGACAGCCGGAGCGAACTGTATCAGCAGGTTATCCTGGAGCATAACAAGAAGCCGCGCAACTGCAGGAAACTTCAGGGAGCCACGCACAGCGCCGAGGGATACAACCCTCTTTGCGGCGACCACTTAACCGTTTACCTTCACGTCAACAACGAGAATATCATCGACGATATTTCTTTTGAGGGCGACGGCTGCGCGATCTCACAAGCTTCGTCATCGATGATGACCGCGGCACTCAAGGGCAAGCCCATCGATGAGGCTAAGGACTTATTCGGCCAGTTCCATAAACTCATTACCGGCGAACTCGATCCGGACAAAGACCAGCACTCTTTAGGTAAGTTAGCCGTTTTCTCCGGAATCTGGCATTTTCCGGCCCGTGTCAAATGCGCGAGCCTCGCGTGGCACACGATGAACGGGGCCGTCGAACACAAAGAAACGATTTCAACCGAATGAACATGAACTTAGGACTCAATACACCATCTGCCGTACCGAAAAAGGAAGAGGACGATTTAAAGATCCGCGACCTTTACCATCGCCCTTTGTGCGACCTGCGCGTTTCGGTTATTGACCAATGCAATTTCCGTTGCTCCTACTGCATGCCACAGGACCATTGCGCCGAACAATACACGTTCCTGAAAAAAGATCAATGGCTCACGTTCCCGCAAATCGAGCGATTAGTCCGCATGTTCGCCAAACTCGGTGTCGAGAAGGTCCGCCTGACCGGCGGAGAGCCGCTCCTGCGGCCCGGTCTTTCCACGCTCATACGAAAATTAAAGAAGATCCCGGGCCTTAAAGACCTTGCCCTGACAACGAACGGGTCGCTGCTTTACCGCGACGCTAGGAAATTAAGAAAGGCCGGATTGAACAGGATCACGGTCAGCCTCGATACGCTCGATGCCGAGATGTTCCGGCAGATCAACGGGCACAGGGGAACTCTCGAAAGAGTCCTCGACGGTATTCGGGAATGCGAGGACGCCGGTTACGAATGTATCAAGATCAATGTTGTGCTGCAGAAAAATATCGGCCATCGGCGCATCCTTGACCTTGTCCGGTATTTTAAGGGCCGCAAGCCGATCCTGCGGTTCATCGAATACATGGACGTGGGAAATTGCAATCACTGGAATCCCGCAGCGGTCGTTCCGGCATCGGAGATCGTCGATCTCATCAATGAACACTTTCCGATCGAACCTGTTGAATCGAATTATTACGGCGAGGTCGCGTCGCGTTATCAATTTGCTGATGGAGAAGGCGAGGTCGGATTTATCACATCGATCACCCAGCCATTTTGCCGGACATGCACCCGATCGCGCCTGTCGGCAGACGGAAAGATGTATACATGCCTTTTTGCCAATCACGGAATCGACATGCGTTCCTTCCTCGATCAAGACGTCTCGGATGATGAGCTTCTTAACATCATACAATCCGCCTGGCAAAAGCGCGACGACCGTTATTCCGAACTGCGCGCAAAGCCTGCCACACCCCGCAAGAACCTTCCCAAGATTGAAATGTTCCAGATCGGCGGCTAAAAAGTCAGATTCCTTCTTGAAAAACAATGTGACTTTCGTCATTATAAAGAGAAGGATGCTTTGTTATGTATAACAAATTCCACAAGATAGACGGTACCCATCCGTGGCGCAAGGTCAGCCCCAATGGATATGAAGACTATCCCGTCCGTTTGCGCAAAGGAGGGCGGGTGATCTTCTTTAATTATCCGCTTGCCAGGGAGATGGAGCTGATCACAACGAACCATCCCGCAAAAATGAACCCGAAGCTCGAGGAAAAAATCTTAAATACATTTTCTCTCCAGATCCTTAATGAGCATGACTGGATCAACCGAAAAAGATTTCCGAAAGACGGCCTCGAAAACCGCCTGTACATGGCAACCCGCTACCTGCAAACCCAGCACGATAACAAACAGGGCAAGACCTCCGGCGACGGGCGAAGCATCTGGAACGGAACCATCCGCTCAAGGCGCATGACCTATGACATCTCGAGCCGCGGAACCAGCGCGACAATACTAAGCCCCGGCGCGCAGGAAGCCAAAGAACCCATCGCGACCGGCAGCGCGAAATACGGTTACGCCTCCGGCCTGGCCGACCTCGACGAGATGCTTGCGAGCGCGATTATCTCCGAAGTTTTTTACCGCGAAAACATCCCGACCGAGCGGTGTCTCGCCGTCATCGAATACAAAGATAAAACAGCCGTCGGCGTGCGCAGCGCGCCGAACCTGCTACGCCCGGCGCATATCTTCCGATATTTAAAAACCGGAAGCTGGCAGGAAACCAAGGATTCATTCGACTACTTTCTCAAGCGCCAGAAGAAGAACCGCACGATTCAATTTTCCCTACGCGAGAAAGAGCGCTACGACAAGGCCCTGGAATATATCGCACGGACATACGCGCGATTAGCCGCCGTCATGGAGGAAGAATACATTTTCAACTGGCTCGCGTGGGACGGGGATAACATGCTCGCCAGCGGCGGCATTCTCGATTACGGTTCAATCCGGCGGTTCGCCGCTAAAAACAACAAGTACCGTTATGAGGACGTCGACCGTTTTTCCACTTGCCTAACCGAACAAAAATTCTGGGCGCGTAACATGGTCCAGACCTTCGCCCAGGCCGTGGATTTCATCACAACCAAAACAAAAAAGAACCTTAAAGCCTTTGAACAGCACCCGAGCCTGACGCTCTTTGATCAATACTTCCAGACAGAACGTCAACGGGCCTTGTTAACTAAAATAGGATTTACGGCGGAGCAGATCGATAAGATCCGCGAGCATCATCCGGAAAAGATCGAGGCCTTCCGCAAGGTCC
This sequence comes from Candidatus Omnitrophota bacterium, assembly GCA_030634235.1. Lineage (GTDB taxonomy): Bacteria > Omnitrophota > Gorgyraeia > Zapsychrales > Zapsychraceae > 2-02-FULL-52-10. The sequence goes on from DAOWBD010000050.1 coordinate 6,746, forward strand.
TGAACTATTTTGAGGATCTAAAAACCAGCGAAGGACAGATGAAGGTCGCCGACGGCATCGACCACCCGCCGGTCTTTCTCCTGCGCAATATCATCCGCGAGCTGCCCCTGTTTTTATTAAAGAATTTTAAGCCGCATATCCCTCAGGATGGCAGCGCCGCCGACGGGCTCAAATGGTCGATTATGCCCGTCGAGGAATTCTGCCGGATCATGGCCGCGTCCTACGTCAACGAACAGGACTTGACGCTCACCGACAGCCGCAAGCTCAAGGCGCTCGAGTTCCAAGAACTCTACCGCGACTTGATCTCTACCGTCGATCCGAATCATCAAGAGGAGACGCTCAAGGTCATCGCCAAACGATCGTCGATCATTAATTATACCTACCGCAGCACGGGAGACGGGTTAACATGGATCGTCAATGAGGCTATTGATGCGAAGGATAGAATGAAGCAGCAGGAGATCCAGGAGGCAATCGACCGGTTCATCGGCTCGCAAATACTTGTTCCCGGCAAATGGAAACCGATCCGCGAGGAGGAGCTCAAGGGCTCGTCGACCAAAGCGCAGCTTCTGCGCAAGATGCAGGAAAATCTGGAACTCTATAAAGAAACGATCTAAACGGCGGGCTACCAGATTATATCA
>DAOWBD010000062.1 GCA_030634235.1 Candidatus Omnitrophota bacterium
ATCTCCTTGATCAACCCCAGCTTGAATCCTTTAGCATTGAGCTTCTCCTGAATATCTTTGGAACGGAAATTTTTTTTCCAGCGATAGCTCGGCATCCCTGCGCAAAAACCGCATTCGACACCTTTCAAGGGCGGCAGATCATTCTTCCATAATTCAGCCACATCTTCCGTGCGCCCGCCACAGTTTGAATGAAAATACGCGGGCAATATTTCACCGTTATAGGACAAGATCTGCCCGCGCGTGCGGTCGGCTGCGATATTCGTGCGGTAACGCTCGGCACTGCGCCCGCCATAAACTTGCGAGTAAATACCGCTGGTCACGTCATACGGCTGATCCCCACGTTCACCGATCCGGTAAAGCGCATACGTGCGTGTCGCAACGGCCTGGGCCATGATCGCGTTCATCGGCCAACGGTGCGGAACTTCATGATATAAAACCCCTTTGACATAGGATTCTAAATCAAGCGTGTTAATAACAAGCAGGTCGCCCTTCTGGGTCAGGACAATATCAAGCTGATCTCTGTAGCTCTTCTTTTTCCCGTCCCAATAGATCGCGATATCCTTATCTGTAACAACACGCAACCGGCGCACGCCATACTCCTTCTCGCCGATGAGGATCTCGTTCTGCTCGACCGCAATGCGGCAGCGTTTCAGGCGCTTTCCACGGTCGATCGCGCCGTTCGTCAGCGGATCAAGGATCCTGTACCCTCCCCGGACCGAAAGATCAAATTCCTTCGTATCCGTCAGCACGGCGACACGGACCAGATCCTTTCGGCCCAACGCTACCGAGGAAGAAACACGGTTCGCCACAAAAGCGAAAAGGCATAATGCAATAAAAAAATATCGGATCAGTTTCGGTTCCATAAAAGAAATGAAAGGCTTAAGGCCATACTGATTAAAAAACATGTCGTAATAGGGATATACAGCGTGAAACTTTCTTTTTTCATCAAAATATCGCCGGGCAGCCTGCCGATCCCTGGAATCTTTCCGGACAAATGCAGGCACAAACCGCTTATAATTAAAGCGATGCCGGCAATAATGAATACTTTTACGATATCAGCCATTTTATTATATTTTCTGAGGTGAATCAGGACAGGAAGCAGCCTTGATGTGCTTGATGGAAATATCCGTGAGTTCTCGCCCGCGGGGTGTTCGCTTTAAAAATCCGATCTTTAAGAGATACGGCTCGATCACGTCGACAAGCGTATCGACTTCCTCATTTAAGGTTGCGGCAAGGGTCTCAATGCCGACCGGCCCGCCACTGTAATTATCGTTCATGACGATCAGCAGTTTCCGGTCGATATCATCGAGCCCGCGGTGGTCAATGCGAAGCGTCTGCATGGCCGCCTCGACGATTTCCGCCGTGATCTGACTGCCAGAAGCCTTCACCTGCGCATAATCCCGCACACGGCGAAGAAGGCGGTTGGCAATCCGCGGGGTCCCGCGAGCCCTCCGAGAAATCTCGACCGCCGACAACTGATCGATAACCACATTTAGCTTCCTTGCCGAGCGCATCACGATCTCGCTGAGTTCTTCGGGCGTGTAAAATTTCAAATGATAGAAGATGCCAAAACGGTCACGCAAAGGCGAGGACAACAACCCACTGCGCGTCGTCGCGCCGATCAATGTGAACGGCTTTAAATTAAAGTTGATCGTCTTGGCATACGGCCCCTTGTCGACGGTGAAGTCGATCTTGAAATTCTCCATGGCCGGATACAAGAATTCTTCGACAACTTTCGACAGGCGGTGGATCTCGTCAATAAAAAGGATATCCCGGATTCGAGGTTCGTGAGGATCCCGATGAGATCCCCTGCACGGTCAATCGCCGGCCCCGATGTTACAGTGATCCTTGCCCCCATTTCATGGGCGACGATATTCGCCAGCGACGTCTTGCCAAGCCCCGGCGGACCGGAGAAAAGTATGTGTTCGATCGGCTCCCCACGCTGTTTTGCCGCCTGAAGGGAGACCTGAAGATTGTTCACCACATCTTTTTGCCCGACAAATTCATTCACACACGCCGGGCGCAAAGACAAACTGTAAACCTGGTCCTCATCCGTCTCCTGATTAAAAACGATCTTTCGCTTCTCGTCCATCACATTTCCTATGATTGTACTTCCGTATCTTCATCGGCATCGATCGGCACCATATTATCCTTATTGCGCATGATCTCGATATCCTCGAACGTCCGCTTTTGTATCGCCTTGATCTCCTTTAAACGGATCAGCTCAAGAATCGCCAAAAACGTGACGACCATCTCCTCCTTACTTCGTGCCTCTTTAAACAGACAGTTCAGCAAAACGCTTGACTCATTGAGCACGCGGTGAAGAATATCATGGATTTTCTGTTCAACCGTGAATTCCTCGGCAATAATTTCATGGATGATCTCTTCAGGAACTTTATTCAGGGCATCCGAAAGTGCATTGATCAGGTCAAAGAGACTCGCCTCAAAAAAGATCTCCTTGGCATCCTCCCTGATCTGGTTCTTGGTTTCCTCGTCGACCGTCCGTGAGAAAAAATCCTTGCGCTTAAGCTCTTTCTCTTTTAATGCGTCGGCGATCTCCTTGAACTTTTTATATTCCTGAAGCCGGCGGACCAGCTCATCACGCGGATCATCTTCTTCAGCCTCCTCTTCCGTCGGGTCCGGTGGAAGAAGCATCTTGGACTTAATCTGCATTAGCGTCGCGGCCATCACAAGAAAATCCCCGACCATATCCAAGTCCAGCAGCTTCATCATCTGAATATATTCCATGTATTGCTCGGTGATCTTGGCAATCGGAATATCGCTAATATCAATGTCATCCTTCTTAATCAAAAAAAGGAGAAGGTCTAAAGGCCCCTCAAAAATATCCAGCTTAAGTTTATATCCCATTAAAATATGACCTCTTTAATCTCAGCAATGGTTTTCTTGGCGATCTTTTGCGCTTTCTTGCGTCCGTCGTCGAGAATATCACGAATACGATCCTTATCTTTTTCAAGTTCAAAGCGTTTCTGCCGTATAGGCGCAAGATAGTCGATCAGGATATTGGCGAGCAGCATTTTACAATCGGTGCATCCCTTTTGCGCTTTGGTACACCATTCGTGAACCTCGCCGGTTTTCTCAGGCGCGAACACATCATAATAGCTGTAGACATTACATTTCTTCGGATGCCCGGGATCGGCAAGCCTGATCCTCTTGGGATCCGTAAACATACTCTTTATTTTTTTCTTAATCGTTTCTTCCGAATCGCTAAGGTTGATTGCATTGTCATAACTCTTACTCATCTTGCGCCCGTCGAGGCCCAAAAGGCGCGGCGTTTCGGTTAAGATTGCATCACAATCGTCAAAGAATTTTGTTTTGTAAATATGATTGAAACGACGGATGATCTCGCGGGTCAGTTCAATGTGCGGCAATTGATCCTCACCAATCGGAACGGCATTAGCCTTGTAAAGCATAATATCCGCCGCCTGAAGGACAGGATATCCGAGAAAACCGTATGTTTGCAGATCACGCTTCTTGATCTCGCGTAATTGCTCTTTATAGGTAGGATTACGTTCCAACCACCCGAGAGGCGTCATGCAGGAGAATATCATTTGAAGCTCAAGATGCTCGGGAACGTGGGACTGAACAAAAACGATCGATTTCGCCGGATCGATCCCGCAGGCGATCCAGTCGATCGCCATCTCGAGAATGTTTCCCTGAATTTCCTTGCTCTGCTCGTACTCGCCCATGAGCGCGTGCCAGTCGACAATCCCGAAAATACAATCATACTTATTCTGGAGCTCGAGCCAATTATTCAGCGCCCCCACCAGGTGTCCCAGGTGAAGCTTTCCGGTCGGACGCATTGCACTGAAAACTATTTTTTTCATAATGTCTGGGCGATCGATTCTACTTCATAGGCTTCAATAATATCGCCTTGTTCATATTTATTAAAACCATCAATTGTAACGCCGCATTCCATGCCCTCGGTAACATCCTTTACATCATCCTTGAACCGTTTAAGCGATCCGATAGTCCCCGAGAAAACAACTTCACCATCACGTATAATATCTGCTTGGGCCTTCCGGTGAACTTTCCCTTTTTGAACATAGCAGCCAGCCACAATGCCCTGCTTGGAAAGCTTGAAAACTTCCCGGATCTCGATGCGACTCAAGAAATTCTTCTTGATCTTTGCTTCGAGAAGTCCCTCAAGCGCTTTTTTCATGTCGTTGACCGCATCATAAATGATCCGGTACTCGCGGACATCCACAAACGTTTTATCCATCTCCGCTTTAGCTCTGCCGTCAACACCAACGTGAAACGCGATAATGATGGCGTTCGACGCGACCGCCAGAAGCACGTCGGAAGCATTCACGTCTCCAACCGCTAAGTGAATGAATTTCACCTTTACCTTATCGCTCGGGATCTTCTCCAGAGAATCCTTCAGCGCCTCAAGCGATCCCTGGACGTCGGACTTCAAAATAACGTTTAATTCTTTGATCGCGCCTTCCTGCAATTGCGAATGTAGGTCCTCAAGAGTGATCCTGGGCGTTGCATGTAATTTCTCATTCTTGATCTGATCCTGGCGTCTTTGCGTTATTTCTCGCGCCTGCTTTTCATCTTCAACCGCATAAAATAACTCGCCGGCCTCTGGCACGCTAGAAAGTCCGAGTATTTCGACCGGCATAGAAGGTCCGGCCTTTTTGATCGAACGTCCATGATCATCGAAGATCGCGCGAATCTTGCCGTAGAAAGGTCCGAGAACGACCATATCCCCTTCGTTGAGTGTTCCGCTCTGAACGATCAATGTCGTCACCGCACCTTTACCGTGGCTTAAATGAGCCTCGACAACGATCCCGGAAGCCTTCTTTTGATCATTCGCTCTCAACTCGAGCATTTCAGCCTCAAGAAGGATTAATTCAAGGAGAGTATCAACCCCTTCACCGGTTGTGCCGGAGACCCCGGCAACAACGGTCTTACCGCCCCAATCCTCCGGCATGAGATCATGCTCGGAAAGCTGCTTCTTCACGCGGTCAGGATCGGCGTTCTTCTTATCCATTTTCGTTAAGGCGACAACGATCGGAACCTCAGCCGCACGGGCATGGTCGATCGCCTCCATCGTCTGGGGCATGAGCCCTTCGTCGGCAGCAACAACCAAAACAACAATATCCGTGATATGCGCGCCGCGGGCTCGCATAGCGGTAAAGGCCTCGTGGCCCGGCGTATCAAGAAAGGTAATACGACCCTTTGGAACAGAGACCGAATACGCACCCATATGCTGCGTAATGCCGCCGTGTTCGCCGTCGGCAACTTTGCTTTTGCGTATCTTGTCCAAAAGTGTCGTCTTTCCATGGTCAACGTGCCCCATAAAAGTAACGACGGGCGCTCTTGATTTCAAAAGGCTTTCATCTTCATCTTCCTTCTGATGCGTTTCGATCAACTGCTGTTCTTGGGTCCGAATCTTTGCTAAATTAAATCCGAAATCCCGGACAATGCGGCTGACAATGTCGGCATCAAGTGCCTGGTTGATATGGCAGAAAACCCCCATCTTCATCAGGTGCTTAAGTAGGTCGCTCGGCTTTTGCTGAAGCTTAACGCTGAGATCCTTAACGGTGATCGGAACTTGAATCTCGATATCCGGAAGGGATTCGTCACGTGCGATCTCGATAACAGGCTCAGCCTCAGGCTGGGCTTCCTGCGTAACAGTTTCCTGAACCCCGGTAAAAGGCGATACAATTTTAATTTCGTCTTTCTTCTCCACAACAACGGGAGCCGCCGGTGCGTCGCCCTTTCCCATTGGAGAAGGTTTTTTGCGCTTTCGCGCCAGAGGCTTAAGCGTGATAACCGGCGCCGTGCTAATCTTCGGATGCGATTTCGACACGTCTTTCGCGGGCGCCTTTTTGACGACGGTTTTCTTCTTTACAGTCATTCCTTTTTCCGATACGCGAACCGGCCTCGAAACAACCTTTTTCGTCTTAGGCGTTTTTTTAACAACCTTATCATCCGCCACCTTTTTCTTCGTCGCTATTATTTTATCAACTTTTGGCTCCAAATCCACCTTTGTCTTAGCCGTCTTTTTTGTTGCCGCCATTTCTTTTGCCACCTTTTCCTTAGTCGTGGCCACTGTCTTTTTCTTCGCTTTCGTTGAAGCGGCTTCCTTTTTAACGGGCTTGCGTGCCACCGTTTTCTTAGGTTTAGGCGGTTTCAACTCGCTTTTAATAACAGAGACAACAGCCGCACTGAGCACCTGATCACTGTCTTTGGCCTTAAGCTTTAAAGACCTTAATGCCTTAAGAACGGCATCGCTGGTCGTGTCGAGATCTTTTGCTAGTTCTGATACTTTCATAAATTCCTATCCTTTTAGTAATGCCTTTGCCTCTTCGATCATCTTTTGAGCCTTCACCTTACCGAACCCCTTTATCTGGCTC
>DAOWBD010000150.1 GCA_030634235.1 Candidatus Omnitrophota bacterium
AAGCTTGATGATTACGTGACGGTCAGCAGTAACGCGACTAAGGCCCAACCTACCAACCTCTATGTGAAGCCCGGCGAAAAGTACAAAGTCCGCGACCTTCTCTACGCGACCCTGATCAAGTCGGCGAATGATGCCAGCATTGTTTTGGCGGAGGCCGTTGCCGGTTCGCACTGGAAATTTGTGCAGATGATGAACGACAAGGCCAGGGAAGTCGGGGCCAAGCACACCAAGTTTTCCAATTCGAATGGACTGCCGTCGAAGGCCAAACAGTACACCACGGCCTACGATATGTACCTGATATTCCGCAAGGCGCTCCGGTATTCCTTTTTCCGCGAGGCGATCAAGGTCAAATATAAAACGATTACCTCCAAGGCCGGTCGGAAGATCAAGCTCAAAAGCCACAACAAGATCCTCTTTATGGATTGGAAACAGGATATCTACGGAAAAACTGGGTATACCCGGGCGGCCGGCGCCTGTTTTGTGGGGACGGTCCAAAAAGGGGGGAGTACGCTGATTATTGGTGTTTTTGGGTGCCCGAACCGGTGGGCGGATATTAAGCACATCATTTCATACTATGGCGGGGTCTCCCTGTAATGTCATAAGATGGTCAGACGTCTTGGGTTTGGTCTCTTTTGAAATATTTGGGAGGGGCGTGAAGGGAATTTTATTGTGGCAATTTAAAGAGAATCATGATATTCTCTTATACTGAATTTCGATTAATACTAGAAGAAAAAGAAAGGGCGCAGATGCAAAAGAAAATTTTTACATTGATCCTTGTAGTTACTATCGGAGTTCTGGTGGGTGTTGCTGTTGTAAAAAAGCAGGTAAGAGAACCTTTACTGCGTGAAATTCTTCAAAGGCAGCAGGCTCTGCTTCAAGCACAAACAAGGGTGGAAAGGAAGATCAGTTCCGGAGAGGCTCTTGTGGGGGCGGAAGACCTTGTGAGTACGAAAAAGCTCAAGATACTGGAGGGCCGGATCGTGTCCCTCGAAAATCAAATAAAAAGTTTGCAGGCAGCGGTTAAGGCGGGAGGTAATGCAGGGGCACGTCAAGCTCCACCCCCCGAAGATCCTTCAAAGGTCTATAATATTCCGGTGGCCCATTCACCGATCCGGGGGAACAAGAGCGCTTCTGTAACGATCGTTGAATTCGTTGATTTTCAATGCCCGTTTTGCATGCGGTTCCATCCGCCGGTCATGGAAGCTCTTAAGACTTATCCTAAAGACGTTAATTATATCCTAAAGAACTTTCCTTTACCGTTTCATGCGCAGGCAAAACCTGCCGCGAAGGCCGCTTTTGCCGCCGGAGAGCAGGGAAAATATTGGGAAATGGCGGATGTCTTGCTTGAGAACGGGAAATCTCTTAACGAGGAAACGTTTAAAAAGCTGGCCGGGGATATAGGCCTTGATGTCGAGAAATTCATGGCTGATTATAAAAATAAAGACGCGCAGTGGGAAGGGTACGTCAACAAGGATATGTCTCTGGCGACGCAGGTGAGTGTTCGGGGAACTCCGACGTTCTACATCAATGGCCGTAAGACCAATGCGCGGGATTTCAATAGTTTGAAAAAGGAGATCGATCAGATCTTAAGTGAGAAGAAGTAAGAACATTATTAAGACCAAGGCAATAATCAGTGATCAAGCGTGCATCACTGATTATTGTTTTAAGGAGGGGGAAAATGGTAAGAGTTGGAGGTTTAACAAGTAAATATTATAAAGAAACACGGGGCGTGAAAGTCTCCGGTGGGCAGAAGGTCAAGTGTGGAGCAATGTTGACCCGCCAAGGGGGGCGATGGAAAGCCGGCCTGAATGTGGTCGGGAGAATGCATCTGACTGCGAGCCGCGATGGAGAGATCTATTTTACGCGAAAGAGGGGGGCTAACAAGAAGGTCATGACGTATATCAATGTCCGTCCCGCTTAAAAACCCAAGAAATAATATTCTTTAAATCATTATGTGCGGAATTATCGGTTATATTGGTGACAAACAAGCTGTTGAGATCCTGATCGACGGGTTGAAGAAACTCGAATATCGCGGTTATGATTCAAGTGGCGTCGGGATTATTCCTTCGAGCGGTACGAAGGGGGTCGTCCGTAAAATGCATGGCAAGATCAAGAATCTTCAGGCCCTGATCACGGCCAAGTCCCTCCCTAAAAGTTCCCTTGGGATATCCCATACCCGCTGGGCAACGCATGGCGCGCCGAACCGTATTAATGCGCATCCTCATGTGGATTGTTCCGGCAAAATTCTCATTGTCCATAACGGGATCATCGAAAATTATGAAAAACTCCGGGAAGCCCTGCGTAAAAAAGGGCATAAGATCACATCCGAGACAGACACGGAAGTCATCGCGCATCTTATTGAGGAAAATTATAAAGGGGATTTGCTGAAGGCCGTCCAGAAAGCCATCCGGCAATTGGAAGGGGCTTTTGCGTTGGGCGTGATCTCGCCGGATCATCCCGATATGCTCATCGCGGCGCGCGTGGGCTCTCCATTGATCATTGGCGTTGGAAACGGAGAAAACTTTATTGCTTCCGACGTTCCCGCGATCTTAAATCACACCAAAAGAATTATTTATCTTAAAGACAGGCAGTTGGCGGTTTTGAAAAAAGACAGCGTGCGAGTCTTGAGCTTTGAAGGCAAGGCGGTCAAACCTAAAGTCGATAAAGTTACGTTTAAGGTGGATGCTGTTGCGAAGCAGGGTTTCGCGCATTTCATGCTTAAGGAGATCCACGAGCAGCCCGGCGTGCTCGAGCAGATGATCAAGGCACGCCTAAAGGGCAACAGGGTTGTTCTCGACGGTTTGGGCTTAACCGGCGCGAAATTGAAGTCGGTCAAGAATATTATCGCGATCGCCTGCGGGACGGCATATCACGCCAGCCTCGTCGGGAAATATGCGATCGAGGAGCTGGCCGGCATTCCCGTCAGCGTTGACGCGGCGAGCGAATTCCGTTACCGCAAT
>DAOWBD010000183.1 GCA_030634235.1 Candidatus Omnitrophota bacterium
GGACGAGCTCGCTCTTATAGCTTTCCGCCGACAGGTCAACATTCTTCTGGTCCGTCTCGACAGGATGGACATTCTCCTGCGGAATGCTCACGTAATTAAGCAGGTTCTCCTTGATCATCTTAAAATTGCTATTGTCGTCATTATGAGAAACAAAGCGCTCATCGCCGAGAAAAATATGCGTTCTCTGCCAGAAACCGAATTCTTCGAGCGCCGAAAGCTTGCAGTAAAACTCCATCGGCGACCGGCCGCCCGAAAGAGCGACGGTAAACCGGTTATTGCGCGCAATCGATTCCTTGGCGATCTCAACCCATTTGTCGAGAAGATAATCCGTCAACGTGTTCGTATCTTCAAAAATCAGGATCTTTCTCTGTTGTGATATACGTTTTTCTTCCGAACTGATCATAAGAAACCTCCTCCTCTACGATTCACTACATGAAGCCTCTTGGGTGAAACACGAATAACAGCGGTGATGCTTTAACATGACCCGAGCATCCATCGCCTTCGTTAGGGAACTTCCGAAATCATAATCCAGGTCGTCGTCGACCAGCGCGCAGGGATAGATCCGCATCCGACCGTTCTCCTTGACAACCATCTTGCTGAAATGGCACATAAACTGACCGCGGCTGCGCTCGCTGTGAAAAGTGGTCATGCCGTTTTCCGTGATCTGCGGCACTGACGCAAAACTCCCCGGTGTCAGGAAATCCGGAAAACTGACGATCCGCGTATTGAGCGACAGGCCGGCCGCCTCTAAATACGGATAATACTCCTGCTCGACCATGATCGTGTTCTCTTTTTCTTCCCGGCGACGGGCGATCGATATCGCAAAGCCGCGGTCGTTGAGTTCCTTGACCATCCGCCACGCAAGGTCAAAATTGCCCCTGCCGCGCCCGGCATCGTGCCGCTTGGCGTCGGGATAATCGATACTCACACGAAACTGCAGGGCATTCGGCCTGTCTTTGAGCGTCTCGATCTCCTTCAAAAGCTTCTTAAGCGGCATTGTCGCGTTCGTCAGGACAAGACACGGACGATACGCAAGCGCGTAATGAAGGATCTTGACCATATCCTTGATGACGAACGGCTCGCCGCCGGTGAACACAAATTTTTCGACACCTAAATTGACAGCCTCATCGATAAACGGGCGCACATCGTCAAGCGTGACCCTGTTCAAGCGATTGTCGCCGGGCTTCGAGCCCTCAAGGCAAAAAGGACAACGTAAATTACACGTCGTCCCTGTATGGAACCATAATTCTTTTAACATTTCGGGTTGGATATAGCCGCGGGGCTCGCCGGTAGGTGTAGTGAGCCAGTCTTTGCGGGTAATGTGATGAACGGTTTGTTCTTGCTGACCAACAAGATTCATAAGATAACCTTGGTCCGGATTTTTTTAGCGTATACCCTCTATACCCTAAAACCAGCTTACGCCAGTTTTCTCACACTGACGACAGTTCCGCCGCCTTTTTCTCGATCGACGCTGAAAGCTGCGTGAACGCGTCATCAAAGGCCGCAACTCCTTTTATAAGCAAGTCGTCGCAGACGGCATTAATATCGATATCAAAACTTTTCAGGCCCGCAATAACGTCGAAAGCCCCTTGAGGGCCATCACCAAAAGCGTCCTGCACCTTTCCGTGATCAAGAAAGGCATTGAGTGTTTTCTCGGGCAGCGTATTGACCGTCGGGGCGGCGATCAATTCGGTCACGTATTTGATATCGCTGTAATCCGGGTCCTTGGTCCCCGTCGAGGCCCAAAGGACGCGCTGAACGCTCGCGTTCTTTCCTTCAAGCGCCTTGGCCTCTTCGCCCTCGATCAGCTCTTTCCATTTCTCAAGAATGATCCTTGAATTCGCGACAGCCGCCTTGCCCTTCAGGGAAAGCATTTGTTCCTTTTTCGCGTCATCCGTCTCTTCGACGATCTTCTCGTCGAGAAGTTTATCGACGGCCGTGTCAACACGGCTGACGAAAACACTGGCAACCGAACGGATCCCGCTTAGGTCCCCGCCATCGGCCGCCCGGCGAAGCAGCCCTTTGTAATACGCGCGGGCC
>DAOWBD010000004.1 GCA_030634235.1 Candidatus Omnitrophota bacterium
CCGCTTGAACTGTAGATCATCGTGATCCCGAAGCTGATCAGAAGAGTTATAATAACCGCTATGGATATTCGAATGTCGCGCATATTATTCTAGTCGATGAACAATTTCCTTGAACACGCGGCCGCGATGCTCAAAATCAGTGAACATATCAAAACTCGCGCACATCGGGCTTAAGAGAACACAATCCCCTTCGGACGCATTTTTCCTCGCCTTAACCACAGCCTCTTCTAACCCCTCACATTCTTCAAAGCCGGTCACCGCGTCAAAGGCCTGACGGATTTTCTGCCTCGCCTCCCCTATAGCATAGATCTTCTTGACCTTCTGCTGTACCGGTTCAGTGAGAACGGAAAAATTAATATTTTTATCCTTTCCGCCACAGATCATCACGATCGGCCGGTCAATGTTTCGCAATGCCCACCGCGCCGCCTCAACCGTCGTTGCCTTAGAATCATTAATAAAATCGATGCCGTCCAGGTCGCGCACCTTCTCTAAGCGATGTTCGATCCCCCTGAACTCCTGAAAAACTTCCCGGCAGGATTCCTCATCGACCCCAAGGATCTTCCCTACTTCCAGGACAGCGGAATAATTTGGATTGGAAGACTTCCTTTCCTCCGACGGAGAGTCAAAATATACAACCCTGGACCTTGCTTCCGAGGCTAGCTTTTTGAGCTGCAGATCATTATAATTAAGAACAACAAAATCATCCTGACCCTGGTTCAAGAAGACCTTCTTTTTCGCCTCCAGATACTCCTGAAGATCCTTATGCCGGTCAAGATGATTCTGGCTGAAATTCAGGATCACCGCAATATACGGCTTAAACCCTTGAACACTCTGGCCACTTCTTAGCGGCGAATCGGGGTCAAGAACGGATTCCAATTGAAACGAACTTATCTCCAAGACCACATAATCCTTATCATCCAGATCAAGGACGAACTCGGAAAAAGGAAAACCGATATTCCCGCATAAACATACTCGGTGGCCACCGCGCTGAAGAATATCCTTTATAAGCGTTGAGACAGTAGTCTTACCGTTACTTCCCGTCACCGCAATGATCGGCTTCGTACAGAACTGCGCAGCAAATTCGATCTCCCCCAGGACAGGAATCTCCTTATCTCTGGCCCACCCAACAGGCGGCGCATCAAAACGCACGCCCGGGCTTAAGACCACCAGATCCCCCTCCTCGACAAATTCCTGTGTGTGGCCATTAAATTCTGAGGCAATATCGTGATCAAACGCCCAGTCTTTAAATTCCTGCGTTACACAATCTCCCGGCCCCTGCTCGGAGATACCCGCTTTTCCGTTTAACGAAGTCACCAGCCGCGCCAGCGCCATTCCGCTTCGCTTTGCGCCGATAATGACAATTTTTTTGCCTGCTATGTCCATTTGATATGACCTTTCCTTCCAGAGATGTTATCTGATCTTTAACGTCATTAATGTAATAAGTGCTAGAATGATCGCAATGATCCAGAAGCGGATAATAATCTTTGACTCTTTCCAGCCTGATAATTGCAGGTGATGGTGCAGCGGTGAAACCTTAAATATTTTTTTTCCACGCAGTTGAACCGAAAGGATCTGCAAGATAACGGATACCGCTTCTATGACAAAGATCCCGCCGACGATAACAAGCAGCAATTCCTTCTTGATCAAGACCGCAATCACCCCTAATGTCCCACCGAGCGACAATGACCCGACATCGCCCATAAAAATCGTCGCCGGATGGCAGTTGAACCATAAAAAACCTAAACTCGCGCCCATAATCGCCGAACAAAAAACAGCCAGCTCCCCTGCCCCGGAAATAAAGGGAATAAAAAGATATTCGCTGAACGCCAAGTGGCCCGTAATGTAGCTTAAGACCGCCAAGGTTAGTCCAACGATCAAAACGCATCCGATCGCCAGCCCGTCGAGCCCGTCGGTCAGATTGACCGCATTCGACGTTCCGATGACAACGATCGCGGCAAAAGGAATATAGAATATGCCGACATCCCAAATGACATTCTTAAAGAACGGCAGGTCGATCTTGGTCGACGTATCGGGATTAAAATAAACATAGCTCCCGATAAAACATCCGATCAGGATCTCCCAGATCAGTTTGGTACGCTTCGTCAATCCGCGCCGCCCTTTTTGCGTTAACTTGACGTAATCATCGACCCACCCGAGAATCGCAAGCGAAAGACACGTAAAGGCCGTCAGAAGAATATAACGGTTCCCCAGGTCAGCCCACAAAAAGACAGACAAAAGAATACTAGCGACAATAAAAACGCCTCCCATCGTCGGGGTCCCTTCTTTCGGGATGTGGAACGGGTCGAGGTCGGGGCAGTCCTCTCTTTTAGAAATCTCCCGAACCTTCATCTTCTTTAACCGCTCGATGATAAACGGCCCAAAGACAACGCAGAAGAGAAAAGTCGTCAGGCCCGCCATAGCGGTCCGGAACGTAATATACCGGAAGAGATTGAACCCGGAGAAAATATGCCTGAATTCGGATAAATAATAAAACATATTTTGTTTAAATAGTTATCGGCTAGTCTAAATACCAAATCCCAAATACCAAATCCCAAACAAATCACAATTTCCAAAATTCAAAGCATCTCTGGACCAACGGTTTTGGTCATTGTTTTTTTGTATTTGAGAATTGTTTGTTATTTGGATTTTGTTTTTTGGAATTTTATGATCCAAAATGTTTTTTCAAGAATATAATAACCTGTTCCATATGCATACCACGGGATCCTTTAATAAGAACAGCATCACCGGGACGGCAAAATCCTTTTAGTCGTTTTTGTACTTCCTTTAAATCCCTGCAATGCAAGGCCGTGATGCTCCCTTTAGCCCGTTTTAATTCGTGCGTGATGTGCCGCGCGTGGCAGCCAATCGTCAAAACAATATCCGCGTGGGATCTTCCGATCATTTCTCCTGCAGACCGATGCAATGCGACAGAACGCAAGCCAAGTTCCAGCATATCCGCGCAAATAACAATCCTTTTTCCCTTTATGCGCAACGTGTCTAAAGTGCTAACAGCGCTCTTTAACGAAACCGGATTAGCGTTATAAGTGTCATCAATAAGCCAGAATTGACCGATCTTCCTGATCTCCTGGCGTCCCCCTCGAAATGAGAAACGGCTTAAAGCGGCAATAATGTCATTATACCGAATTTTAAATACCCGACCACAAGAAATTGCCGCTAGGGCGTTATAAACATTGTGCGTCGCCGGGCTGTTGATCTTAAACACATGTCGCTGCACCTTAAAATGAAGGCTCCGGTTATCCCGGACAACGACATCGTCGGCTCTATGGCCAGATTCTTTACCGCATCCAAATCGGATCATTCTCTGCTTTTTATATTTTTTCGGCAGAGTGGCCAGATAGCGGTCATCGCCATTTAAAATCACAACACCACCGGGCTCCATGTATTTGATCAATTGAGCTTTTTCCCGGAGAACTCCCGCCGGAGTTCTTAATCTCTTCAGATGCGACTCGCCGACATTCGTAAAAATACCCATGGTCGGACGGGCGATCTTTGCTAACCAGCGAATATCCCCGGGTTGATTGGTCCCAAGTTCAAGGACAGCGACCTGGTGGGATGCCTTCAGTTTAAGAAGGGTTAACGGAACACCGTATTGATTATTCTCTGTTCCGGCATTCTTTAGGACTTTAAAACGCTTCGCCAGAACCGAGGCGACCATCTCCTTGGTCGTCGTCTTGCCGGTGCTTCCTGTTATCGCAACGACCGGAATGCTAAACCGTTGCCGATGCCATGCCGCGATCTGGCCCAGCGCCTTGGTAGTGTCTTTCACGCCAATGACCGTTACATCACGCGAGCAAACAATCTTTTTTGAACTGATGACCACCGTCGCGCCATTGCGCACGGCCTTCCGGATAAAATCATGCCCGTCGAACCGTTCGCCCTTGATCGCAATAAAAGCATTTCCCTTCCCTATCTTGCGCGAATCGATCGAAACACCGGTTACCGTCGATGATATTGATCCTTGAACAAATGTCCCTCTCGTAACCTTTTTAATTTCTTCAACCGTTAACATTTCAAAAACTTCTTAATAATCTCCCGTTCATTAAAATCGACCTTTCCGTCAGCAAGAACCTGATACGTTTCATGCCCTTTGCCTGCGATGAGAACCGTATCGCCGGCTTTAGCTTCCTTAATCGCTTCTCCGATCGCCTCTTCTCTGTTGACAATCACTTTATAATTGTCTTGATCAAATCCTGGAACGATCTCGTCGATGATAGACTGCGGGTCTTCGTTTCTGGGATTGTCGCTCGTGACAATGGATAGGTCCGCTAACTGGCCCGCCACTTTCCCCATCAGAGGCCTCTTTGACCGGTCGCGGTCGCCACCGCAACCAAAGACAAGGATAATTCTCGTTTGACTGATCTGACGGATGGCCTTAAGAACATTCTCAAGCGCGTCCTGAGTATGCGCATAGTCAATAAAAACCGGGAAGTCCTGGCCGTAGTCGACCCTTTCCATGCGCCCGGGAATAAAACCTAAACTCGCAACCCCCCTCTTTATGGTATCGAGATCCAACTTCTCGGCAATGCAAGCAGAAACAGCAGCGAGAATATTATAGATGTTGTACATTCCGATCAAATTTGACTGGATCTCAATATCGCCATCGACACAGGTCAAAGTAAACCGACTCTCCAACATGTCTAATTGGATATCTTTAGCCATAACGTCCGCCTGCTGTTCAATACCGTAGGTAACGATCTTGGCTTTGGTCATGGCCAGCAGTTGGCGTCCATACGGATCATCCGTATTGATAACGGCCGTTGCATCGGGAGGTAATCCGGTAAACAGCCTCGCCTTAGCCTCAAAATAATTTTCCATGGTCTGATGATAATCAAGGTGGTCGCTGGTCAAGTTGGTGAAGATGGCCGCTTTAAAAGCGATTCCATGAACCCGGCCCTGCGTCAAGGCATGCGATGAAACCTCGATCACACAATAGGGAACGTCCTGCCAGGCCAATCCCGTTAAGAAATGCTGGTTATCGATAAAGCTAGGCGTAGTCTGCCGTGCCGGAATAACATTCTTGGATAAACGGTAATTGATCGTGCCAATCACGCCGCACTCTTTTTCGGCTTCATTGATAATCGCCTCGACTAAATAGGCCACCGTTGTTTTTCCGTTGGTTCCCGTAACCCCGATAGTCTTCACATCCCCCGACGGATTCCCAAAAAGTTTAAGAACGACACCCTGTAGAAATCCCTGAGAATCATCCACCTTTATAAAGCAGACATTTTCATATTTTTTTTGAAGATGTTCAATATCATCACTTGTCGCAACAGCAAAAACCCCTTTTTTAACCGCCGCCTCAATAAAATCCGATCCATCACACGAGTACCCCTTGAACACCACAAAAATGCCCCCCATCATGGCCTTGCGTGAATCACAACTAACGGAAAGAATTTTTGTCTGTGTAAAACGCTCTTCGATTTCCCCTGCATATATACCGTCTAATAATTCATTTAATTTCATATAACTCCAATCATTTTTTTCTATTCGGAGATCTTAAGGTATTTTAACGCATCGCTCATTACTTCCTGAAAAACCGGCGCCGAAACGGTACCGCCAAAATAGCTTGGATGCGGCTGGTCAAAAACAACAACCGCCGCTAAGCGGGGATGATCTGCAGGCGCAAATCCCATGAAACTCGCATAATATTTTCCGCGAACATATTTTCCATCAATGACTTTACGCGCTGTTCCGGTCTTACCGGCGACCTCGACACCTTTGATCTGGGCTCTTTTTCCTGTTCCTGTCTCAACAACTCCCTTAAGAATTTCTTTAACGCGCCTTGCCGTATCGGGACTGATGGCTCTATCGACAATTTGCGGATCAAAGGATTTGATATGCTGGCCCTGATTATCTTTGACGTATTTTACCACAAATGGCCGCATATACACCCCTTCATTTGCAATTGATGAAATGGCGCAAACAAGCTGCAAAGGCGTCACTGTCACCTCATAACCGATCGGGATCGCCCCGATTGTTGTCTTAGACCATTGAGATGGATCCTTTAACCAGCCGCTCACCTCTCCGTTGAGGTCGATCCCTGTAGGAATACCGAAACGAAACCTCTGTCCGTACTTATACACATTGTCCGGACCGATTTTTTGGGCGATCTTGGCAACTCCAATATTGCTTGAAAGGCCGAAAACATCCTTGAAGGCCAGCGTTCCATGTTCGCGGTGGTCCGTTAAGATATGATTAGCAATGCGATACTTGCCGTTCTCACAATAGATTTTATCTTCTTCAGTAAAAATATCTTCCTCTAAAGCCGCGGCGGCAGTAATGATCTTAAAAACAGAACCCGGCTCATAAACATAGCTGATCGCCCGGTTCGTCCGATTCTCAATATTACTTTGCGCGACATTGTCCAGATCATAGGTAGGCTGATTGGCCAAGGCAAGTATTTCCCCGGTCTCAACATCCATAACAATAATGCTAGCTGCCTTGGCATCATGCTTTTTATAGGCTTTATAAAGCGCGCGCTCCGCGATATATTGAATCGTTTCATCGATGGTTAAAACAAGATGAAATCCGTCCCGCGGCGGCAAGAAACTTTCCCCCATCTGCAACTGCCTCTGCCGGGCGTCGCGCAGAACCTGCATCTTCCCCTCTTTTCCCTTAAGATATTTATTGTAGGAGAGCTCCAATCCTTCAAGCCCCATATTGTCCGTCCCGGCAAAACCGATCACATGAGCGGCGAGGCTGCCATTCGGATAATACCGCTTGCTTTCCCGTCGGAAACCGATCCCCTTGATCTTCATTTTCTTGATCTGGCCGGCAAGATCCGAGGATAATTTACGCTTAAGCCAAACAAAATATTTATCCCGGACTAAACGTTCCCGAAGAAAATCAGGTTCAAGGCCGAGTACAGGCGCGAGATGTTCTATCGCTTCCGTTTTTTCTTCCTCGGACATCGAACGGGGATTCGCAAAAAGAGAATAGACCGGCACGTTAAACGCCAGCGGCCGCGAGTTGCGATCATAGATCGTCCCGCGAACAGGTTCAAGCTCGACAAAATAATTATGCTGTTTCTGCGCGAGATTCCCTAAATGCGAGGAATTAAAAACTTGGATCAGCAGCAGTTTAACGGAAAACACAAAAAGGCAGGATAAAAGAGTCAGCGTAACGAGACTAAAGCGAAGGGCATGTTTTTGATTTTGCATATCAGGCTCTGTCAGCTACGGGCTGATACTACTCGACGCACGAACAGACGCCTTTAGAACATAAGGCCCAAAGCCATAAACTAAAAGATATTCGGAATCTACTCGGCTGTCTTTGCCTCAGCTTCGATGCCGAAGGACAGTAAACTTAACAAAGGATTTGTTCTTTTTGCGAGCTTGGGTTGTTCACCCAACGCATCTTCCATGAGGAACTCTTCTGAGGCGGCAATTTGCACAACATCATGAGCATCGGCGAACTGCATATCGGAATCTTCCTTGAGCATGGCAACGCCCAAATGATTGGCCGATTTTAACATCAAGATCTTATACGTCGTATTGCCATTTTCTTCGATCAGCGTCCTGATCTGCTGCTCCTTGTTATTGCCCCTGTACGCCAAGTCGACAATCTGCATCTGCATATGAATATACGTCAACGCCAATACGATGACAACACCCATGAATTTTAGAAATTTACAAAGATGCATTTATATCCTTTCTGCAATCCTCAGCCGTGCGCTTCGCGCCCGAGAGTTGAACTTAGCTTCACTATCGCTCGGCCGTAAAGGTTTTTTAACGATCAGGTTTAATTCTCCACTCTTCGCCCTGTTGCGGAACGTCTGTTTGACAATCCGGTCTTCAAGCGAATGAAACGCGATAATCCCGATCCGGCCGCCTGTTTTTAAAACATCAAGACACTTATCGAGAGCTTCTTCAAGCCCTTCAAGCTCGCGGTTAACCGCGATCCGAAAGGCTTGAAAAGCCCTTGTCGCCGGATGAATCTTCTCCCTCCTGCTTTGACGCGGCATAGCGCGCAGGATGATAGTACTCAATTCTTTCGTGGTCTCAATAGGTTTTTCCGACCGGCTCTGGACCACGTAACGCGCAATGCGATGATGCCAGCGCTCTTGCCCGAAATCTTTGAGGATCGCCGAGATTTCTTTCTCCGACAAGGAATTCACCAAATCAAACGCGGAAATATAACTGTCGCGATCCATGCGCATATCGAGCGGCCCGTCCGCCCGAAAGCTGAACCCCCGCTGCGCATCATTTAATTGAAAACTCGAAAGCCCCAGATCCAGCAAAATGCAGTCGACCTCTTTGATGCTTAATCCCGCCAGGACCTTGTCGATATTCGAATAATTCTCATGAACAAAATGACATTGGTCGCGATAAGTGCCTAAATTCTCCCGGGCAAGCGCTAAAGCTTGAGCGTCACGATCGATGCCGATCAAGCGCCCCTTCGACCCGATATGCTTTAAAAAAGCCTCGGCATGCCCGCCGAGACCAAGTGTCCCATCGACAATAATATTTCCGGACTCCGGTTTTAAATACTCGATCACTTCACTGAGCATCACCGGAATGTGAGATGCCTTCTCACTGCCTGTTGTCTCTTGGGAATAGTCCATAATCAACTGATCCACTAACATGGATGATGCTCCGTTAAAGATTGAGTATATTCTCGGCGATCTGCTCGAAAGAATCGTTTGAATTTTCATAGAACGCCTGCCAACTTTTCTTGTCCCAGATCTCGATGCGGTTAGACAGCCCGATGAGGATCGTATCTTTTTTAATACCGGCATGATCCTTGAGATACGGGGGAATGATGAACCGCCCTTGCTTATCAGGGACCGTGTCGATCGCGCCGGAGAAAAACATCCGGTTGAACGATCGCGCCTCCTGTTTGGTGAATGACATCGTTTTGAACTTTTGTTCCTGAACGCGCCATTCATCCTCGGTGAACATAAAGATACATTTATCTAAACCACGGGTCAAAAAAAACCGGTCGATTCTGTATTCCTTACATGCTTCTCGGAATTTCGCCGGTAAAATGAGTCTCCCTTTTCTATCGATACTATGTTTGTATTCTCCGTAGAACATCGCCCCTCGTGCGGTTGAAGGATTAACAATTGTGCCACTTCTCTCCACTTCTCCCCACTACAATTTCCAGTATAGGTATAATCATGGGAAAAGTCAATATAAAAGTGAACTAAATGTGCGTATGTTCTTCATATACAACAATTTGTATAACATTAGGAGTGGACCACCATATATGGGGTTTTTAGGGTGGGATATGGGTCTATCACGCTTTTAGGATGTTCCGGCACTTCATTTCATCGCGCGCAAGCTGCGCGGACATCTTTTTGGGCGAATCAAAGACGCGTTCGTTGCGGATCTTCTTGATGAATTTAACAATAATCTCTTTACCGTATAACAATCTTTTAAAATCAAAAATATGGGTTTCGACATTAATGAGGTTCTTCTTTTTTTTGAATGACGGCCGCCGGCCGACATTGGCCATGCCTGAGAATTCTTTATGGCCGACGATCACGCGTACCGCGTAAACACCGACGGGTACGATCATTTCATTCTCGGGATAAATGTTTGCCGTCGGAAAACCTAACGTTCTCCCACGCCCGTCGCCCTTGACAACTTTTCCCATGACAGAAACACTGTGGCCTAAAAGACGCCTGACCTCGTCAAGCTTACCCTGCACGATCAAACGGCGAATCTGAGAACTTCCAATCTTCTTTCTTCCCATCCTGACCGGAGATACCGCATTAACTTTAAATCCATATTCGCGGCCTGCTTCTTTAAAATACAGAGCCGTTCCCTCTCTTTTTTTCCCGAAACAAAAATCCCCGCCGACAAAGATTTCCTTAGGACATAAACGACCGGCCAAGTATTTCTTAATAAATTGTTGCGACGTTAACTGAGAAAACTTTTTCGTGAAGCGGACAACAATGCATGCGCTAATACCGAGTTGTTCGATGAGCTTAAAGCGATGTGGCAATGAAACAATAAACGGCAGGTAACTGTCCGGATGCAAGACCCGGACAGGATGAGGGGAGAATGTCATGACAATAGCCGGCGCGCCGATTTTTTGGG
The DNA here is from genome assembly GCA_030634235.1 of Candidatus Omnitrophota bacterium. GTDB lineage: Bacteria > Omnitrophota > Gorgyraeia > Zapsychrales > Zapsychraceae > 2-02-FULL-52-10. The sequence continues at coordinate 10,065 of DAOWBD010000004.1, forward strand.
CCCGCCTAACCGCAGCTTTAATTAGTTTTTGATGCCCGACATGAAGGCCGTCAAAAACGCCGATCGCAAGGACCGCGTTCGTAAGCGTTCGATCAACCTTGCCAATTCCGTATATGACTTTCATTCAGGTCCTCTATATTAACGGCCTCGTCAATAGAAAACGTGCCGACCTTCGTCCGCTGGATCTGCGAAATACAGGCGCCGCAGCCCAGGGCCTTACCGGCATCTTCGGCCAGTTGGCGAACATACGTACCCTTCGAACATTCCAAATAAAACTTCACTTCAGGCGAATTGAATTCCTCGATCGTCAAACAATCAATGCGTATCTGACGGGCCTTTCGCTCAATTTCAATACCCTTTCTGGCCAACTGATAAAGTTTGCGCCCGGCCACCTTGACCGCCGAGACCATCGGAGGAACTTGCTCAATCTCACCAATGAAATTCTCAAAAACATCCTCGACCTGTTTTCGTTCAATATGGTCATAGGGCTTCTTTTCGATAACATCGCCTTCGACATCCGCCGAGGTCGTCGCCGTCCCTAAGATCAGCGTCGCCCGGTAAGCCTTATCAAAAGTGACAAACTTGGGAAAAAGCTTCGTCGCTTTCCCCAAAAGAACTACTAATACACCCGTCGCTAAAGGATCAAGCGTCCCAGCATGACCGACCCGTTTCATTTTAAATTTCTTGCGCACGCGGGCCACAACATCATGAGAGGTTATTCCGCCCGGGTTATTGACAACAATGATCCCTTCCATATAACAAATCCTTTACAAAGCCTTTTCGATCTTCCCGAGCGCTTCTTTTTGGGCCCCAGGAATATTTTTGTTGATGATCCCGCCGCTTGCCCGGCGATGCCCCCCTCCGCCATTAAAGTTATTCGCAAGTTTTGCGACATCAAAAGTATTCGTTGAGCGCAGATTAACCCGGGTCCGATCCTTATCGATCTCTGTCAATATGACAAACACCTCGACGCCTCCGATCGACCGCAAGAACCTGAAGATGGCATCACGCAAGTCGAATTCACCGGAGAATCTTGATAAGGTCTTCTGCGATAGCTGGACGCAAACGACCTTTCCGGCGAGAAATATATCGAAATTATTGATAATCTTTGTGAACTCTTTAAGATCGTGGAACGAAATGACCTCGTAAAGTTTCCGGTAAATAGCCGCGGCGGAGACCTTGAATTTCAACAGCTCCGCGATAATCGCATGGGTCCGGGCCGTCGTGTTCTCATAACGGAACGATCCGGTATCCGTCATGATCCCTATATATAAATGCGTCGCTAAACTTTTGTTAAAAACGCATCCGGCTTTCACAAGCAGCTCGTAAAGCATTTCAGCCGTCGACGAGGCCGCCGGCTCCACTAAATTCAAATCGCCGAAGAAATCATTGGTGACATGATGGTCAATATTGATCAGGATCTTGTCTTTCCGAAATAAGTTCTTCACCTTCCCAACGCGGTTCAACTCACCGCAATCGACGACAATAGCCACATCATAAGATTCTTTTTTCCCTTCCTGATAAGGCTTAATGCCGCGGGCCCCCGAGAGAAAATAGAACCGCGAAGAAACAGCTTCATGATTAACAATAGTAACTTTTTTTCCTAATGACTTAAGATAAATCGCTAAGGCCAATTCCGAACATAGCGCATCCGGATCAGGACTGACGTGCGTGCTGATAAGAAACTTCTTATTTTTCTTGATCGTCTGAAGGATGCTCTTCGTGCTCATCATGGATCTCCTTTAAGGTTTCCTCAATGCGGGCGCTCATTTCGATAGATTGATCATAAACAAGATGCAGCTCGGGCGTATGACGCATATTCATCGACTGCCCCAACAGTCGACGGATCATCCCCGTAGCCCCTTCAAGCCCCTTTTGAGCCGATTCCACTTCATGCTCTTCCCCTAAGACACTAAAGTGAATTTTCGCATTATGCAGGTCCCGGCTTACATCTGCTCCCGTAATCGTCACGAACTGCAGGCGAGGGTCTCCGAGCTCCTGCAGAAGGATCTTTCCGATCTCGCGTTTCACTTGCTGGTTGATCCGGTCAATACGTCCCATTTTCTTAACTCCTTTTTTATTGACAACAGTATTCTATCTTAAAATTCCTTCAAAGACAGCAATACTGCTTTTAATTCTTCCTGTTTTGTGCCGACTTTTTTGTCGATCTTAAGATGAAGGATGTTCTCCAATACCCTCCCCATTCGACGATCAGAGGCAACACCAACCGCCTTCAAGTCATCGCCGTTAATCCGCAGCTTAACTTCAATATCTCTGTCCAGAAACCGATCAATGCGCTGAGAAACCATCACCTTTGACGTCACAACGCGCAAATATAAAACAGCCTCGGCGGTCAATGGCCTTAAGATCCTGAAAACCTGGCTTGCGCGTAAACTCCGGGCCGAAAGGCTTCTGACCATGTCGATAGATTGCCTGGACTGCTCAATGCCTCGGCGCTCATTCTTTGTAAGAGGAAATCTTTCTAAAACACGTTTAACAACACGGTCATCGGCTTTCGCAAGAAGCCCCATAAAATAGACTGGCCACCAGTCTTTCTGTGCATAGAGCGATTTTTTCCGGGCCTTTTGAATCCTCTTATGCAAAAGGCATACATCGCCAATGCGGACTTCTAATTTCGGATCAAGAAAACAAAGACCGTCCAATTGGTGCAAACGCTTAAGACAATTAAGCGGATCTTCCTCACATAGTATCTTCTTGAACTCCGTAAAATACCGGGGAGGCTTGACATTCGATGGAGCCCCCTTTCGCAACGCAGCCTTCATCAGTAAAAGCGTTTGTCTCTCCATCTTGAAGGAGAATCGCTGCTCAAAACGAACCGCGCGCAAAATGCGCGTCGGGTCATCAATAAAACTGTTCTTATGCAATACCCTTACGGCCTTTTTGGACAGATCCGCCAGGCCGCCGTATTCATCGGTCAACCGGCCGAAACCCTCCGGACCGATCGCGATCGCCATCGCGTTAACAGTGAGATCCCTCCGCAGAAGATCTTCCTTTAAACTTCCCGGGCGGACGACCGGCAACGCGCCTGGATGCGCGTAGCTCTCCCGACGAGCCGTCGCCAGATCAACGCGCAGCCCTTTCGATGTTTCCAGAGAAGCCGTTCCGAACTTTTTATACACCGTAACTTTCACGCCCCACTTCTTCGCAAGATCACGTGCCAAACGAATCGCATCCCCCTCGACAACAATATCCAGATCATAATTCTTCCGCTTGAGAATAATATCCCGAACAATACCGCCGACAATGTAGGCCGCATATTTCTTTTTCGCCGCCTGCCTTCCGACCTCCCGGACAGTTCGCAAAAGCTTGTCATCAAAATTCAGAAGATAGTTTTTCATCTCTCTTCACCCTCGCGGATGGAATTGTTTGTGAATGGTCTTCAATCGCTCTTTATCCACATGCGTGTAAACCTGCGTCGTGGAAATATCCGAATGCCCGAGCATTTCCTGAACGGACCGCAAGTCGGCTCCGTGCTCGAGAAGATGCGTCGCGAACGAATGCCGGAGCGTATGCGGCTTGATCTCTGCCTTGATATTCGCTTTCTTCGCGCAATTCTTAATGATCTTCCAAATGCTCTGCCGGCTGATCTTCTTTCCCAAGCGGCTCAAAAACAGGATCAGTGTCGTTTTGTCTTTAACCAGTTTCTTGCGCGTCGTCTGGCAGTATTTCTCGACCGCCTCGCAGGCCCGCCTGCCGATGGGAATAATGCGTTCTTTACTCCCCTTGCCCATGCAGCGGACATAGCCAAGCTCAAGATTAACGTTATCGACGTTCAGATTCAGCAGCTCGGAAACACGCATTCCGCTCGCATAAAACAATTCCAAGATAGCCTTATCGCGAACCGCCTGCCATTCCTTCCCCTTGACCGTGTTGATCATTGATTCGATCTCGCGGACCGCAAGGACATCGGGCACTCTTTTCCATATCTTAGGCGTATCGATCAGGTGCGTCGGATCCACAGCGACGAGCCGTTCACGGACCAGAAAGCGGTGGAACATTTTGATCGCCGCGAGACTCCGGCAGATCGAATTCGCCGACAACCCCTTCTTTTTCTGGTCATACATGAAATCCGAGATGTCTTCCCTCTTGACCTGCTTCGCCTCCTTGATCCCTTTCTTCACCAGGCATAAAGAATATTTGTTCAGGTCCCGGCGATACGCCAGCAAAGTATTATCCGCAAGCCCGCGTTCAACGGCTAAATAGTTAATGAATTCTTCAATGAGTTCTTTCATAATGGCTCAGCAATAAAACGGTTTTCCTTATATGAGCATCCAGAACATTTTGTCTCCACCCGTCTTGCCTTCGTGCTTAAACGAATAAGGCAAGACGGAAGTTCCGACAAAACACTCTGGATATTCATAACAAAAGTAAAGGATCTTGCCCCAATTAATAGCAATACATTAACTTAGAAATATTTTTTGAACCATGAACAGGCGGAATGTTTTTTCGGAGCTTCCGGCTTGGCACATTTGATTAAATGCGGAGACAAGACGGGCGGAGAGAAAACGCTTCGCCTGTTCATAATAAATCACATCTGCAACATTTTCTTATATTCCCGCATCATCATTGTTCCTCGCCGACCAATACCGGATCCGGAGAAAACCCATTCCGAATTTCCCTGGAATTCCGCTCGATCTTCTTCTTGATCGAGAATTTATTCCGCATGGAGGCCTGCTTTTCATAAACCTTTCCGACTTCGCGAAGAGTATCGATCCGGACGGTGAATTCGGCCCTTTTTGCATCGACCAACAACACTTTCATCCCCTCTAATTGCTCAATCGCCTGACCTAAAAGATATTTCTGCCGTTTGTCGCTTCCGTCGTTTTCAATAACATATAGAAGATCCCGGTCCCATACCCTCCAAAGAGAATAATGATGTTTGTATTTTTCTAAAGAGGAATAGGCCTTCTCGGCATAATCAACCGGCTCCAGAACAGGAATAAATTTCTGGCTCACGTCTCTGTCCTTTTTCTTTTTTCTTGTAAATTTCCGCCGTAAAGGCGTACAGCTACTAAGCGTCAGAGCCACCACACACAAACAGCAGATATAAGCCAATCCGGGAAAGATCCTCTTGATCGCATGTCTTTTATGGTCCATTTGTCGTCCTTTGGTTAATGCTTCATATATTTCACTCAGAGATCAAAGATGAAAATTGTTGTTCACTTAATATTTTGACGCCCAGGCTCACGGCTTTTTTATATTTGGAACCCGGAGATTCTCCCGCAACTACAAAATCTGTTTTCTTGCTGACACTCGAAGAAACATCCCCGCCCATTTTCCTTACCTGGGCACTCGCCTGGTTACGCGTTATTGTCTTGAGCTCGCCCGTAAAAACAAACTTCTTTCCCGCCAATTCCTGTCTCTTCTTTTCAATCGGCTCGTTGATATTGACACCGGCCTTCCTGAATTTCCGAACTAGCTTCTTCGTCGACGAACAGCTAAAGAACTTAAAGACCGACTCGGCCATCACGCCTCCGATCTCATGGATCGCTTCCAGGTCCTCTTGCTTAGCCTTTGCGATCCGATCGATCGTCTCAAACTTTTGCGCCAATATATAGGCCGCTTTCTCGCCAATGTTGATGATCCCGAGCCCGAATAAGAACCGCGAAAGCGGCTGCCCTTTACTTCTTTGGATCGCCTGGATCAAATTATCGGCCTTCTTTTCTTTGAATAATTCCAGCGTTAAGAGATCTTCTTTTTTAAGACAGTAAATATCCGCCACATCGTTGATAAGCTCTTTGTCTAACAGTTGGGTGACAACAGATTCTCCTAACCCTTCAATATCCATCGCCCCACGGGAAGCGAAATGAAGAAGCCGGCGCTCCAACTGTCGTGAACACTCCGGATTTGCGCAACGATACGCCACGTCCTCCGTTTTTTCCTTGATAATTTTGCCTCCGCATTCCGGACACTTTTTGGGCACGGTAAACATTTTATTTTTCGTGCCGCCAGAAACAAAGACAACCTTAACGATCTTCGGGATGACATCCCCGGCCCGCTCGATCAAGACACGGTCCCCTTTTTTGACCCCAAGCCGCTTGACCTCGTCGAAATTATGCAAAGTCGAGCGGGAGATCATGACCCCGGAACATTCGACCGGTTCTAATTCAGCGACGGGCGTGAGAACTCCCGTCCGCCCGACTTGAACAATAATATCTTTGACCGTTGTCGTCGCCTGATAAGCAGGAAATTTATAGGCGACCGCCCACCGAGGGCTCTTGAGCGTCGCGCCCAATCGTTCTTGCTGTTGCAGGGAATTGACCTTGATCACAACGCCGTCGACTTCATAGGGAAGCGACTCTCTCTTCTCCTGATACTCCCGGCAATATCCGATCACCTCGTCGATAGACCGGCATAATCGGTGCTGAGGGTCAACGGGGAATCCCCATTTCTTGACACTGTTTAAGAATTCCCATTGCGTCTTAAATTCTTTTCCTCCCTCGAGAATCCCGAACGAGTGCACAAAACAGCTAAGCTTTCGCTGCGCGGTGACCCTTGAGTCAAGCAATTTTACCGAACCGCTCGTCGCGTTTCGCGGATTCGCAAACAGAGGTTCGCCTGTTTTCTTTCGCTGTTGGTTTAGCCATTGAAAATCCTCGCGCGCCATGTAGACTTCACCGCGAACCTCTAAGGTTTCAGGAAAAACTATTTTCCCGTCCGGCTTCAGTTTAAGCGGAATTGAGCGAACCGTCTTTAAACTATGCGTCACATCCTCCCCTACAGTGCCGTCGCCACGGGTCGCCCCGAGAACAAACCGCCCCTCCTCGTACGTCAGGGCCGCGCTGATCCCGTCGATCTTTAGTTCAATAACATATTCCACGTTTTGTTCCGGCAACCCTTTGAGAACACGCTTATGCCACTCTTTGAGTTCATCAATATAATACGTATTATCGAGAGAATACATCTTCGCCTTGTGAGTGACGCTCTTCGTTCCGGAAGGAATTTTAGTGCCTATCCGCTGGCTGGGAGAGTTTGGGTCTTTTAAATCGGGGAACTGATCTTCCAGGCAGATCAAGCTTTTGAGAAGATCATCGTATTCTTTATCAGATATGGTCGGTTCAGCAAGGACATAATAATGATAATTATGCTCTTCGAGTGCTTCGGCTATCTCTCTGATCTTTGTTGCGGCTTCATTCTTATTCATTCGGTCTTATATTAGTGGCCAACAGCAAAACATTCTGCTAATGGGCAATCCGGAAGTCTTTGAACCTTTCCTCTCCCGGCACAAACTGGATATCTCGGCTCTGAATAGCCCCCTCAAAATCATCTTCGACATTCCGGCAAAGTTCTTGAATCCTTTGTTTCTGACCTTCAATAAGAACCTCCACAGAACCGTTGGGAAGATTTCTGACCCAACCTTTGAGGCCAAGATTTAACGCGTACCTTTGGACCGTAAAGCGAAAACCGACCCCTTGAACCGTTCCGGAAAAAATTATATGCGCCCGAACCATGTTCTAGCCCTTATAATAATTGCTTTTGAAACAGAGGATCACCTAATAAAACGAATCGTGCAGGGATACTGAAATCTTTCTTTATTGCTTGTTTGTATTGAAGCAATAATAATAAGAGTAATGTTAGACAAAAGAAGTAAAACTGCAAGTGGCATTAAAAGTAAAATTAAAATTGGAATACCAATAGCGACAAAACAGAGCATAAAAGCAACAAACATATAAATTGTCATTGAAACCTGGAAATTAAGGGCCTTTTTTCCTTCTTCGTCGACACGGGGCATGTCGTTCCTTTTAACAAGCCAAATAATAAGCGGCCCTAAAATTTGACCGATAGGAGGAATAATAACTAGAGCCAAAGCACTCAAATGACACAATATTGCCCAAATATGCTCTCGATCCTGGGGGGCATTCATAATTTCTTTTTTCTCGTCCACAGAATCTTTTTCAATCATTAGGTTCTCCTTCGTTAAAATTTAAATATATCCTTCTTCGAATAATCATAGATATGATCGGGGCGGACGGATTCGAACCGTCGACCTCAACGTCCCGAACGTTGCGCGCTAGCCGAGCTGCGCTACGCCCCGACAAAATCGTAGTTGACAATACATTGGCATTTAGTTTACCACCTATAAAGCTCTGCGTCAATTCTCATCACAACTTCTCAAAGGCTCGGTTCCGGCGGCATGCCTTCGTATTTGACGACATTCTCCGGCTGCCCGCAGAAGATAAAACTGTTATTCATGTGATCACGCTCATCTAAACCGACGCGCCGGAAAACATCAGCCCATGAGTTAAAATTGCCGTATCCTTTGACCAATTCACTTTTAACGGATTGGTCCTCCCACTCCGGATGATCGGCAACGAACTGCGCGTAAACATGTTCAGCATAATCTTCAAACAGCGCATTGAAATGGAACGCCGCCCGGATATTAATGACCGCCATGAGCCGGGTAAGAATGATGTACGACACAACAATGAGAAAAGGAACAGGCGGGAACAAATACCAAGAATCCTTAAGCCCATCCTCTTTCATTTTCTCGTTGATCACGCGCAAGTGCCAGTATTCGTTATCCTGGGCCTCGCGTCCCCACTCCATAATTTTCAGCGCGTTCCTGACGAGCGCCTTATTTTTGTAACCGAAGGTCGTGCGTCCGTATTGACGGATCTCCCAGGCACGGTAGGGAATACTCGCTAGGATCTCGATCAGTTTCGTCTTAGACAAAGTCGTTGTCTTACCCGTAACCACGTCCATGAAGCCAAAAAAACATTTTGCCATCACGGAATATTTCTGCCGCGGACGGTTCAAAGACGCCTGTTGTTCTTTCTTAAGATCGATAGTCACTTCTGTCATGGCGCCTCTCTAGTTTACGTTTCTTTGATACCGAAACCAATCTCGGCTTCGGCAACCAACTGATCCTTCACAAAGGCCTTTGTCGCAACAAACCCGGCTTTGTTCATCAGTTTTACCGACGTGACCTCTATCTTCAGCTGATCTCCCGGGATTACCGGTTTGTGAAATTTTGTTGATACCTTCGCCAGATAATAGATCAGGTCCTTACCCTGCTTATTCTTGCTGTAATAAAAATAAATACACCCGGCCTGGGCCATCGCTTCAATGATCAGAACGCCGGGCATGACCTTTTCTTCCGGAAAATGGCCGACGAAGAACTGTTCATTGACCGAGACATTCTTGATCGCTGTCAGTTTTTCATTCGGCCTCAGATCAATAACCCTATCGATCAAACAAAAAGGGAACCGATGAGGAATAATTTCCTGAATTTGTCGAATGTCAAGTTCCATGAACCGCCTCCTTTTTGCGCTAAGCGCCCTTGAGACAAGAATTATTTCTTACTGTTGAGAATATATTTCGCTAAAATATCCGTTTCGATATTGATCTGGTCGCCTTTTTCAACTCTGCCGAGTGTCGTTACATCCAATGTGAAGGGAATCAGATAGATCGAGAAATCGGCCTTGCGAACCTCACCGATCGTCAGGCTCACCCCGTCAAGAGTAACAGACCCTTTCGGCGCGATATATTTCATCAAGCTTCTCTTCGGTCTAATTCGTAGCTCCGTATAATTTTCACTCGTGATCTTGGCCGTGAGCGATCCCATGTCGTCGACATGCCCGCTGACAAAGTGGCCGTCGATCCTGCCGTTAACCTTCATGGCCCGCTCTAAATTGACGCGGCCCTTCGGTTCCAGAGCTCCTAAATTCGTTTTCTTAAGCGTCTCAAGCATAATGTCGAACTCGAGGATATCTTTTTTTCGTTTTGTCACCGTAAGACACACGCCGTTAACCGAAATGCTCGTCCCCTGTTTTGTTCCTCCCAGGACTTTTTTCGCGCGCACCTTTAGAACCGACAGGTTTTTCTTCGAACTGATCGCCTCGACGGTCCCCATCTCTTCAACGATCCCTGTAAACATAGATAACCCCGTTTCTTTCGTTAACGACCGAAATATCCCTGGACAAGAATATCTTTGCCGATCTTTGTTAATGTCACATCTTTTAAGGGAACTGCCCGGCCAACCTTAGCCGTATCGATCCCGACAGCCGATGATAAAGCGTTTTGGTCCCCAATAATGATCGGGGCAATATAGCAGTACAGTTTGTCGGCCAGATTGGCCTTGAGGACACTTCCGGCAACATGAGCGCCGCCCTCAACGAGAACACTCGTGACTTCTCGCTTGGCAAGCTCCTTCATCAACCATTTCAGGTCAACTTTCGCCACGCGCTTCGGATAAACGATCACGGAGATCCCTTTTTTCTGGAAAGCCGCCCTTTTTGCGACCGAAGCCTTGAGCGTCGTCACTATAATCACATCCGACGGGGCCGTGTTAGAGAACAAGCGCGCCCGCGGCGGCGTCCTCAACGAAGAATCCAGGACGACCTTCTTGAGGCGTTTCGTTGCCCTGCTTCCTGTCAGCTTCGGGTTATCCTTTAAGACCGTATTAATTCCGACGAGGATCGCGTCGAACTCATCGCGTATGCGCCGCGCGTATTTCCGTGTTGCCTCTGAGGTGATCCATTTTGAACGCCCGCTCGCCGTCGCGATCTTACCATCTAAGCTTTGCGCGCTTTTGACAGCGACAAACGGCATCTTCTTCGTCACGTACTTCACGAAAGCCTCGTTGATGACATTCAGATCTTCTTGAAGAACCCCCGTCGTCACTTTGATCCCTGCCCGTCGCAATTTCGCGATGGATTTCCCATTCGTCAACGGATTAGGATCCTTCATCCCGATAATAACTTCCTTGATCCCGCTTTCAATGATTTGATCCACACAAGGCGGCGTGCGGCCGTAATGGTTGCACGGTTCAAGCGTCACAACCATCCGGGCACCGCGGGCACGCTGACCCGCTTTCTTTAATGCGACAACTTCCGCGTGATCGGCCCCGCACCGGCGATGCCATCCGTCGGCAATAATTGTTTTGCCCTTGACAATCAACGCACCGACCAAAGGGTTCGGCGAGGTCTCCCCTTTCGCCTTAAGAGCCAAATGATACGCCTTGTTCATATAGTCGATATCATTCATGATTCCACCAAGAGGACATCACCGTTACACGTGACGAACACTTTTTAATTTCTCAACGAGATCGTAAGGGATCTGAACCTTTCCCACATACGTATGTTTTTTGGTGCCTCCGTGCGCGTCCGATCCGCCCGTCACTGCTAAATCGTATTTCTTAGCTAACCCCTCATAAAAACGGGTCACATTATCCGAATTTCCGGGATAATAAACTTCGAG